>OMUX01000017.1 GCA_900314345.1 uncultured Erysipelotrichaceae bacterium
ATTTCTTAACCTCCTGACATACTGATTGCCTGTCAAAAGGCATTTCCTCCGCAGAAAAACAGTATTTCATGAAATTCTTCTGCACATGAAAAGCAGAGAACCAGTACTGCATGATTCTCTGCCTCAGTGTTTCTGATAATGCTCTGCCTTAACGAAAGTATTCCACAGCGCCCTTGAACAACAGTTCCTGGGTATGGAGTTCACCAAGGTTCCTGTAGAGATCCTTGCCGGAACGCTCACTGTGTCCCATCTTGCCAAGCACTCTTCCATCCGGTGAGAGAATGCCTTCCACCGCCTGATAAGAGTTGTTCGGGTTGAATCTGAGACTGGAGGAAGGTGTTCCTTCAAAGTCCACATACTGGAAGGCAATCTGTCCGTTTTCCTTCAGTTGTTCAAGCAGCTGCGGTTCACAGACGAATCTTCCTTCACCATGGCTGATGGCAGCTTCACTCACTTCACCCGGCTGAATGTATTTCAGCCAAGGGCTGTTGTTTGTTGCACATCTTGTCCTGACCAGCATGGACTGGTGTCTGCCGATGGTATTGAATGTCAGGGTTGCACTGTGTTCATCGGTATCCACGATCTTTCCATACGGCACAAGGCCGAGCTTGATGAGTGCCTGGAAGCCGTTGCAGATGCCAAGCATCAGGCCTTCCCTGTTGTCGAGAAGATCACTGACTGCTTCCTTGATCCTTGGATTGCGGAAGAAGGAAACGATGAGCTTAGCACTTCCTTCCGGTTCATCACCGCCCGAGAAGCCGCCCGGAATGGCAATGATCTGGCTGTTATGGATGGCATTGACAAAGCCGTCCACGCTTTCCTCAATCTGCTGTGATGTACGGTTGCGGATGACGAAGATCTGTGCCTCTGCACCATACTTCTCAAATGCCTTTGCGGTATCCCACTCACAGTTGGTGCCCGGGAATACCGGAATCAGGACTTGCGGGTGCTCGACCTTGTAGGAAGCGTGTCTTTCAGAACCTGCGGTATAAGTTACAGGATCATAGTGCTTCGGCTCCTTCCTGTCGAGGTACGGATATACCGGCTGCAGCTTCTTCTCCCACAGTGCCTGCAGATCATCACCGCCAAGCACGGCATCCTTTGTGACAAAGGCATATTCCTGGATCGTTGTGCCAAGCAGCACACCATCTTCAATATCCTCTTCACTTTCCACAAGGAAAGAACCCGGCACACCCTTGAACAAGGATGCCTCATCCACATCATCTGCCAGTCTGAATCCTACGGCATTGCCAAGCATCATCTTGAAGATGCCTTCAGCCGCACCGTTTCTTTCTTCCACCCAGACAGACAATGCCTTCTTTTCTGCAATCAGATGTTCCACATGATCAAAGACCTGCTTCACGGAATCAAACACCGGAAGTCCGTCTTCATCATAGTCCGGTCTGAGCAGCCATACCTTGTGGCCTGCCGCCTTGAACTCATCGCTGATGACAGCGTCTGTCTTTGCCGTGGATACCGCAAAGCTGATCAGTGTCGGAGGCACATCGATGGTCTCAAAGGTACCGGACATGGAATCCTTGCCGCCGATGGCTGCACACCCAAGTTCCATCTGTGCCTTCCATGCGCCAAGCAATGCCGCTGCCGGAAGACCCCATCTCTCCGGTTCCGTGCGCATATGTCCGAAGAACTCCTGGAAGGAAAGCCAGCAGTGATGATAGCTGCCGCCGGCTGCGATCACCTTGGCAATGCTGGTGATGACTGCCTGTTCAGCCGCCTTGTATGGATTGGCACTGGAAGCGTACGGATCAAAGCCCCAGCCCATGATGCTTGCAGTATCACTTGTACCATTTAATGCAGGAACCCTTGCGGCCATCGCCTGGGAAGGTGTCAGCTGACGCTTTCCGCCATACGGCATGAGGATCGTATTGGCACCGATCGTGGAGTCAAAACGGTCCACAAGACCCTTCTGGCTTGCCACATTGAGATCGGAAACCATGGCTTCCATGGTGCCCTTGAAATCTCCGCTGTATGTTCTCTCATCACTCTTCGGCATCTGGATCCTGACATCCGCATGACGCTTTGCGCCATTGGTGTCAAGGAATGCACGGGAAAGATTCACGATTGTATTCCCGTCAAGATCCATGACAAGTCTGTCGGTATCCGTCACCTCTGCAACAACCGTGCTTTCCAGGTTCTCACTGTCTGCCAGCTGCTGGAATCTTTCCGCATTTTCCTTTGTGACAACCACTGCCATTCTCTCCTGTGATTCAGAGATGGCAAGCTCTGTGCCGTCCAGGCCTTCATACTTCTTGGGAACCTTGTTGAGATCAATGTGCAGGCCCGGAGCCAGCTCACCGATGGCAACGGATACACCGCCGGCACCGAAGTCATTGCAGCGCTTGATCATCCGTGCAGCTTCCCTGCTACGGAACAGTCTCTGCAGCTTCCTCTCTTCCGGTGCATTTCCCTTCTGGACTTCTGCACCGCAGGTTTCCAGGGACTCCATGGTATGGGACTTGGAGGATCCCGTAGCACCGCCGCATCCGTCTCTTCCGGTTCTGCCGCCAAGCAGGATCACAACATCACCTGGCTGCGGTACTTCACGCACCACATTCTCTGCCGGTGCAGCACCGACAACAGCACCGACCTCCATGCGCTTTGCCACATAGCCCGGATGATAGATTTCATGCACATGGCCTGTCGCAAGACCGATCTGGTTGCCATAGGAGCTGTAGCCGTTGGCAGCTGTGACACACAGCTTCTTCTGCGGCAGTTTTCCCTTCATCGTATCTTCAATCGGAACAAGCGGATCAGCGGCACCGGTGATACGCATTGCCTGATAGACATATGCCCTTCCGGACAGCGGATCGCGGATCGCGCCGCCAAGGCATGTTGCCGCACCGCCGAACGGTTCGATCTCCGTCGGATGGTTGTGCGTCTCGTTCTTGAACATCAGCAGCCAGTCTTCACTCTTCCCGTCAACGTTCACCTTGATCTTCACACTGCAGGCATTGATCTCTTCACTCTCATCAAGATCCTTGAGCTTTCCGCTCTTCTTCAGTGCCTTGGCACCGATCGTCGCAAGATCCATGAGCGTGATCGGCTTGGGTGTTCTTCCGGCATAGACTTCCTGACGGACTTCCAGATACTCATCCCAGGTCTTCTTCACATAGTCCGGTTCAATCTCCACCTTGTTCAGGATGGTATTGAACGTGGTATGACGGCAATGATCGCTCCAGTAGGTGTCGATGACACGGACCTCCGTGATCGTCGGCTCTCTCTTTTCTTCCTTGGCAAAGTACTCCTGCAGGAATTCCAGGTCTGCCAGATCCATGGCCAGGCCATAGCTGTCATGGAACTTCTGTCTTCCTGCCTCATCCATCTCATTGAAGCCTTCCAGCACTGCCGGAGCTGCCGGTTTTGCATAGTCCATGATGATGGTGGAAGGCTTTTCCAGGGAAGCCTCTCTTGCCTCAACCGGGTTGATCAGTGCTTCCTTGATCTTTTCCTTTTCAGCATCACTCAGTGTTCCTTCAATGCAGTAGACCTTGGCGGTTCTCACCAAAGGTCTTTCCTTCATTGTGGAAAGCTGGATGCACTGTGCTGCAGAGTCTGCACGCTGATCAAACTGACCGGGCAGATACTCCACGGCAAACACCCATGCATCGCCGGTATCCGGTGCTGTTTCCTCATAGCAGTCATCCACCTGCGGTTCAGAAAGGATTGCATGTTCTGCATCACGGAAATCCGCTTCGCTGATATTCTCCAGATCATAGCGGTTGAGGATGCGCACGGACGCTACATCCATGTTTCTGAGCATCGTATTCAGATCTGCACAGACATTGTCCGCCTCAACGGCAAACCCTTTTCTCTTCTCTACATAGCAGCGGTATACTGTCATTTTCCTAATGCCTTCCTTCCGATGTCATGGCGGTAATGCATGTTCTCAAAGCCGATGGTTTCCACAGCCTTGTATGACTTCTGCAGTGCTTCCTGAAGATCTCTTCCAAGTGCCGTGATGCCAAGCACACGTCCGCCGTTGGTACAGTACTTCCCGTTTTCCTTCTTTGTGCCGGAATGGTAGACGGTCACGCCCTCTGCCTGTCCGTCTTCATTCAGGCCATGGATCTCATAGCCCTTCACATAGTGCTCCGGATAGCCGCCGCTTGCCTCGATGACACATGCCGCAGCTTCCTTCTTCCAGGCAATCGGAACATCCGCAAGCGTTCCGTTTTCGCATGCCTTCATGATCTCAAACAGATCCCCGTCAAGAAGCGGCAGAACAACCTGTGTCTCCGGATCACCGAAACGGCTGTTGTATTCAATGACCTTCGGTCCGTCCTTGGTCAGCATCAGTCCGAAGTACAGGCAGCCTCTGAACGGGCAGCCTTCTTCATTCATGGCCTTGATCGTCGGAAGGAAGATCTCCTGCATGCACCGGTCGGCGATTTCCTGTGTATAGAAAGGAGACGGAGCGATGGTCCCCATACCGCCGGTATTGAGTCCCTCGTCATTGTCATCCGCACGCTTATGGTCCATGGAGGAGACCATGGGTCTGACCACCTTGCCGTCTGTGAAGGCAAGCACGGATACCTCCGGTCCTTCCAGGAATTCTTCCACAACAACCTCATTGCCGGCATTTCCGAACTGCTTGTCCACCATCAGTTCCTTGAGGGCTGCCGCAGCTTCTGCTTCATCCCTGGCAATCAGAACACCTTTCCCAAGTGCCAGACCGTCCGCCTTGACGACGGCAGGATAACTGTTCTTCTCCTTGATATATGCAAGCGCCTTTTCCGGATCATCAAAGACCTCATAGGAAGCCGTGGGGATGCCGTATTTCTTCATGAGCCCCTTGGCAAACACCTTGCTCGCCTCAATCCTTGCGGCTTTGGCATCCGGTCCGAACGCCGGAATTCCCTTTGCCTCAAGGGCATCCACCATGCCAAGCGCCAGCGGATCATCCGGTGTGACACAGACAAAGTCAATGCCGTTGTTCACGGCATAGTTCACCATGCCTTCCACATCCGTGGCTTTGATATTCACACATTCAGCATCTGCAGAGATGCCGCCGTTGCCTGGTGCACAGACAATGGCATCGACATGCTTTGATTCCTTCAGCTTGCGGATGACGGCATGTTCTCTTCCGCCCCCGCCAACGACCAGTACCTTCATATTTATTGCCCTCTTGTATCAATGATGGAACAGACGCAGGCCGGTAAATGCCATGACCATGCCGTACTTGTCACAGGTATCAATGACATTGTCATCACGGATGGAGCCGCCTGGCTGTGCTACGTAGCTCACGCCGCTCTTGTATGCACGTTCAATGTTGTCGCCGAACGGGAAGAATGCATCCGAGCCAAGGGATACACCCGTATTCCCTGCCAGCCATGCCTTCTTTTCTTCTGCGGTGAATTCCTTCGGCTTTTCCGTGAAGAAGTTCTCCCATGTACCGTCCTTCAGGACATCTTCACTCTCATTGCCGATATAGACATCAATGCAGTTGTCCCTGTCAGCTCTTCTGATGTCCGCCTTGAACGGCAGGTTCAGTACCTGCGGTGCCTGTCTGAGATACCAGTGGTCTGCCTTGTCTCCGGCAAGCCTTGTGCAGTGCACCCTGCTCTGCTGTCCTGCACCGACACCGATTGCCTGTCCGTTCTTTGCGTAGGCAACGCTGTTGGACTGTGTGTATTTCAATGTGATCAAGGAAAGGATCAGATCCCTGACTGCCTCATCCGGAAGATCCTTGTTCTTTGTGACGATATTGTTGAGAAGTTCCCTTGTGATCCTGACATCGTTGTATCCCTGTTCAAAGGTCACACCGAAGACCTGCTTGCGCTCAATGGCAGCCGGACGATAAGCCGGATCGATCTGGATGATGTTGTAGTTTCCCTTCTTCTTGGACTTCAGGATCTCCAGTGCACCTGCTGTGTATCCTGGCGCAATGACACCGTCGCTGACTTCCTTCTTGAGATACAGTGCCGTGCTTTCATCACAGATATCAGACAGTGCCGCAAAGTCGCCGTAGCTGGACATGCGGTCTGCGCCTCTTGCACGGATATAGGCGGAAGCCAGAGGAGATACCTCCTCCTGTTCGACAAAGTAGATCTGACGCTCCACATCCGAAAGGGGATTGGCAACTGCTGCACCTGCCGGAGAAACATGCTTGAAGGATGCAGCGGCAGGAAGATGCAGTGCCTCCTTGAGCTGGGATACCAGCTGCCAGCTGTTCAGCGCATCCAGGAAGTTGATGTATCCAGGTCTTCCGTTGAGTACCGTGACCGGAAGCTCAGAGCCATCCTCCATGTAGATCCTGGCCGGCTTCTGATTCGGGTTGCAGCCGTACTTCAGTGCGATTTCCTTTGCCATGCTTATTCTTCTCCTCCATCATGCACATTGCAGATGACATATTCACCATCTGTCGGTTTCTCTTCACTGTCTGTCATGTAGACCCACAGACTGATGCGGTTGTCTTCATTGAGGCTTTCAAACAGGTTCTTCGCAAACGCCTCGATGTCATTCTCCTCCAGATCCACTTCCACCGGCTCTCCCGCAAAGGAAGGAAGCGGTGAACCGTTGTCCTGGTAGGTTGTGATCAGATATCCTTTGCCCTTGACAAAGGGATACTCAAAGAACTGACGCTTTGTCCATGTTCCTTCGGCATCTCCGCTTTTCAGGATGGAAAGCTCAAAGCCTTCCTCTGTGACATGGGCGGAAATACGCGGTGTCCAGTTGGGGCCGTCCGGTTCAAATGTCCTTGTGCGCAGGGCATCTTCATAGCTCTTTCCCTCCGCAAGGAAATCACGGATGGTATCTGTCTGGTCGCCGTTTGTGATGATCAGACCCTGCGGTGTGAAGCGCACAGGATGATAGATGATCAGACTTGGATCAGAAAGCTTTGAAGGATCAAAGGCTTCCGTGCGGATTCCGTCCGGTTCATCCACGAAGATACGGTTCCTGCTGTTTTCACTTCTGCCCATGATCCAGTAGGCATGGACATACCTTCCTTCACTGTTCTGTCCGACAAGGATTCCTCTTCCGGGATACGTCCTTGCGCTGAGGTAGGAATACAGATCTGTCATACGTTCTTCTCCTTGTCCAGTTCTTCGGAAACCATGGCCACAGCCTGCGGAAGGATCTTCCACTCCGCCTGTTCCATGACTCTTCTCTGCAGTACTTCCGGGGTATCGCCAGACTGTACTTCCACAGCCTTCTGCAGCAGGATTCTTCCACCGTCGGGAATCTCATTGACAAAGTGCACCGTGGCACCGGTCACCTTCACACCTCTTGCAAGGGCTGCTTCATGAACCTTCAGCCCATAGAATCCCTTCCCGCAGAAGGAAGGAATCAAGGACGGATGAATGTTCAGGATCCTGTCCGGATATGCCTCAATCACCTTCGGGCCAAGAATGCTCAGGTAGCCTGCCAGGACAACCATGTCAATGGAATGTGATTTCAATACATCCAGAACCGCTTCATCAAAGCTGTCCTGGTCCTGGTAGTTCTTCCTTGATACAACCGCAGTTTCCTTGCCGTATTTCTGTGCTCTCTGCAATGCATAGGCCTTGTCATTGCTGGCAAGGACCAGTGTGATCCTTGCATGCGGAAAGCCATGATCTGCTTCTTTGTCGAGAAGCGCCTGCAGGTTTGTGCCACCGCCGGATACCAATACCGCAATGTTGATCATGTCAGTCCCTGAAGACGACCGTATGATCGCCCTTGACAATCTGTCCGATGACCTGTGCTTCTTCTCCGTCAGCCTTCAGGATCTCAACAGCCTTCTGTGCATCTGCGGCATCTACGATGACACTCATGCCGATGCCCATGTTGAAGGTATTGAACATATCATGTTCACTGATGCCGCCCTTTTCCTGAATCAGCGGGAAAATTGCCGGAATTCTCCAGCTTCCCTTCCTGATTTCTGCATTGAATTCCTCAGGAAAGGAACGCGGCATGTTCTCATAGAAACCGCCGCCGGTGATATGGGCAACAGACTTCACCTTCACCTGCTTCATGACACCCAGCATCGGCTTCACATAGATCTTCGTCGGTGTCAGCAGTGTCTCGCCAAGCCCTTTGCCAAGGACATCCTTGTATGCATCAAGATCCGCGTGTTCAATGTCAAACACCTTTCTGACCAGAGAGAAGCCGTTGGAATGCACACCGGAAGAGGAAATGCCAACGATGGCATCACCCTCATGGATCGCTGTCTTGTCCAGGAGATCCTCCTTGTTCACGGCACCGAAGGAGAAGCCGGCAAGATCATACTCATCCACAGGATAGAAGCCCGGCATCTCTGCTGTCTCGCCGCCAACCAGGGCACAGCCTGCCTGTACACAGCCTTCACTGACACCCTTGACGATATCCGCAATCTTCTCCGGCACATTCTTTCCGCAGGCAATGTAGTCCAGGAAGACCAAAGGCTTAGCGCCGGCACAGACGATGTCATTGACACACATGGCAACACAGTCGATGCCTACGGTATCATGCTTGTTCAGAAGGAAGGCAATGCGCAGCTTCGTGCCGACACCGTCTGTTCCCGAAACAAGCACCGGATGTCTGAATTCATCCAGATCCAGCTCGAATAATCCTCCGAATCCGCCGATGCCGTCCAGGCATCCCGGAATGACGGTTCTTGCGACATGCTGCTTCATCAGTTCGACTGCCCTGTAGCCGGCAGTGACGTCAACGCCTGCAGCCTTGTAGCTTTCACTGAAGCTCTTCATGGTGGCCATATCTCTTGTTCCTTTCCTTCTGAGAAATCTTCATCTCAAATTTATCCTTGTTGCTTTCCTTCGGCGTAGCCGCAGGATATTTTTCCGTAAAGCATCCGGTGCAGAAATCACACCTTGCCCCGTCTGCCATGTGCTTTACACCATCAACGGACAGATAGCCTAAGGAGTCTGCTCCGATAGCCTTGCAGATCTCATCCTGGCTCATCTGGCAGGCAATGAGATTCTCCTTGGAATCGATGTCCGTTCCGTAATAGCAGGGAGAGATGAACGGCGGTGCTGATACACGCACATGCACTTCCCTTGCGCCTGCCTCTCTGAGCAGGTTGACGATCCTTGCACTGGTGGTGCCGCGCACAATGCTGTCATCCACCATGATCACACGCTTGCCCTTGACCACGGAAGGAATGACATTCAGCTTCATGCGCACACTGTTTTCACGCTGGCCCTGGGTCGGCTGAATGAATGTTCTTGCAATATAGCGGTTCTTCACAAAGCCCATGCCGTAAGGAATGCCGGATTCCTGGGAATATCCCAGCGCCGCATCCAGTCCGGAATCAGGCACACCGATGACAACATCTGCATCCACAGGCTTTTCCTTAGCCAGGATTCTTCCTGCCTTGAGCCTTGCCTCATGGACGCTCATGCCCTCAATGGTACTGTCGCTTCTTGCAAAGTACACATATTCGAAGACACACATGTGTCCCTTCTCCTGACAGTGTGTCCGCATGGAACGTACGCCCTCACTGTCAACAACCACAATTTCGCCTGGGTCAATGTCACGGATATAGGCAGCGCCCAGGGCATCCAGTGCACAGGTCTCCGAGGCAAACACAATCTGTCCGTCCTTCATCCTGCCCATGACAAGCGGACGGAAGCCTGTCCTGTCACGCACCGCCAGGAGTTTCTCCGGCGACATGATGACAAGGGAATACGCACCTTCCAGGTTGTACATGGCCTGTTCCACAGCCTTCTCAATGCTTGGCTGTGTCAGTCTTTCATGAATGATCTCAAAGCAGATGATCTCGGAGTCGTTCGTGGTGTGGAAGATCGCACCGCCAAGCTCCAGCTTTCTTCTCAGCTCTGCCGCATTGGTCAGGTTGCCGTTGTGGGCAATGGCCATCTGACCCTTGATATGCCTTACCACAAGAGGCTGGGCATTGGTATGGTTCACGGTTCCGAATGTGGAATACCGGGTATGACCGATGGCCATCTGTCCGGATCCCAGCTTCCTCAAAGCTTCGCGGTCAAATACCTCACGCACCAGACCGACATCCTTGTGACAGGTGATGACACCGCTGTCATTCACGGCAATGCCGCAGGACTCCTGTCCTCTGTGCTGCAATGCATACAGTGCATAGTAGGCATCCCCTGCCACATCATCCTTGCCGTTCTTGTCATAGATGCCGAAGATGCCGCATTCTTCATGAATCTGATCCTGCATGTTCTCCCTCACCTTCAGAGTTCCTTGAGCTTTTCCTGAAGAGCAGCATCCTTCTTCAGAACACCCTGCTTCATCTCTTCCTTATAATCACTGAGCTTCTTTGCAAGATCCTCATCACTCAAAGCCAGGATCTCAGCAGCCAGATACGCCGCATTCTTTGCCCCGTCGATTGCCACACAGGCAACCGGAATGCCGCTTGGCATCATGACGGTGGAAAGCAGGGCATCCATGCCATCCTGTGCTCCCCCGCGCAGAGGAACACCGATGACCGGCAGTGTGGTATGAGCCGCAAGACTTCCGGCAAGCGCAGCACTCATGCCTGCCCCGGCAATGATCACACCGAAGCCGTTTTCCTTTGCCTTAGAGGCAAATTCCGCTGTCTCCTCCGGCGTCCGATGGGCACTGCATACATGTGCCTCAAAGGGAATCCCGAATTCCTTCAATACAACCAGTGCCTTCGACATGACAGGGAAATCACTGTCTGAACCCATGATGACTGCAGCCTTCTTCATACCTTTTTCCTCCTGAAATAATAAAATCCTGCGCAGAGACTGCACA
>OMUX01000088.1 GCA_900314345.1 uncultured Erysipelotrichaceae bacterium
GCCATGCCATGAGCTTGCCCGGGATGATGGCTTTGGAGACGGAATCAGAGCACTTCATCTTCGGTTCATAGGTGCCGTCTTCCTTCTTCACGGCAACCAGCTTGTACACACCGCCGAACACCGGGGATGTGGCACTGGTGATCAGCTTCTCACCGACACCGTAGGAATCAAACTTCGCTTCTTCATACAGCTCCATGGAATTGAGCTTCTTTTCATCCAAGGAGTTGGATGCCACAAGCTTGATATAAGGCTTGCCGGCCTTGTCCAGTGCCTTGCGCAGCTTCTTGTAGCCTCTTGCAAGGTCCCCGGAGTCAATACGTGCGCTCTTGACACGCTTGGCTGGATCGTCGGGATACTTCTCGATCATCCAGTCATCGAGCTTCAGAAGGTTCGGCAGTCCGGATTCAAAGATGTTGTAGGTATCCAGAAGCAGCGAGACATTGTCCGGATATGTCTCGGCATAAGCCTTGAATGCATCAAACTCTGTCGGATAGAACTCAATGAAGGAATGGGCAATCGTACCCACTGCCTTTACTTCCGGTCCGTACTTCATTTCAGCAAGGCAGTTTGCCGTGCCGACACAGCCGCCAAGCACTGCCGCATAGGCACCTTCATTGCCTGCGCTTTCGCCCTGTGCACGTCTGGTGCCGAACTCCATGACATTCCTCGGTCTGTGGGTGGAAAGACCGGAGATCTTCGTTGCCTTTGTGGCAATCAATGAATGGAAGTTCATCGTCTGCAGCAGATACGTCTCAATCAGGATCGCACCGACCATGTCGCATTCCACACGGACCATCGGTACCTGCGGGTAGGCAACGGTTCCTTCCTTGAGGGCATAGATGTCGCCCTTCCAGCGGTAGGTCCTGAGATAGTCAAGGAACTCCTCGCTCATGCCCTTGGTGCGCAGCCATACCAGATCCTGTTCATTGAAGTGGTAGTTCAGCAGGAACTTCACCAGCTTGCGCTGACCGCAGCTGATGCTGTAGCCGCCGTCATCAGGGTTTTCCCTGTAGAACATATCGAACACCATGACGGTATCCTTGAAGCCATGCAGGAACAGGCAGTTTGCCATGGTGAATTCATAGAAGTCCGTCACCATGGCAGGGTTGTCATAATCTTCATCCGGAATATACGGTTCGCAATGAATCTCGCTCATGTCTTTTCTCCTCAGCCCTTCTTCATCCTTCTGTACTTCTTGCCGATCTTCTGCTTCAGGAAGGACTTGATCTCTTCCTCCTGCTTTGCATCAAAAGCTACTGTTGCACGGTAATCCTCTTTCTTGTCAGGGAGCTCGAAGTACACTTCGAAGTTCTTCTTCCGCTTCTGATAGTCATAGCTTTTCACTCCGGACCAGGGCACGAAGCTGCCCATCGTGCATACACCTTCCTCGCCGATGCCATCCCGCATCAGAAGGTATGCCACAATGGCCACGCCCATCACCGCCATGCGGATGATGTCCCAGATGCCATTGTAGGCAAAGGCAGTGAAGACAAGCATCACGGCTGCGACCACAAACAGGATGCGGCTTGCCGTCCATGTCCTGTCCTTGTACTTTGTCTTTCCCCAGGTCTTCACAACGCCGATCAGAAGCCATACGGCCAGGGCGCCGAAGATCGCGGTCAGAATCATATTGCTGGTAGTTTCCATTTGTTTTCCTTTCAGTATCCAAGTTCTTCATTCACCAGGAAGACATGGATTCTTCCCGGTACATTGTTTCTTCTTGTGATGACGATCTGGTTGCATATGGTTGTGCTGCTCAGGCAGTGCATGCACTCACCCGTCACTGTACAAGGGTTTGTCTTGTGCAGACGGATGTTGTTGGCCGGAGATGCGATGGTCTCAAGTCTTGTCTTCGCCTCATCAAGATCCCTGACCAGCTTGTTTGTGCCGCAGACCACGTATACTTTTTCCGGTCCGTAGATCAAAGCAGCCAGACGGTTTCCGTTTCCGTCGATATTGTACAGCATGCCGTCCATGGTTACAGCGTTGGAGCTCATGAGATAGACATCTGCATCAAGCGACGCATGGAAGATCTTCTTCTTGTCTTCTGCTGCATCCCTGTCCAGATAATGGTATTTCTCATTTCCCTTCAGCCAGTCAAACACACCCATCTCCGTTAAGGTCATGGAACCGCCGTTTGCGATCACTGCCCCTTCCGGGATCTCCTTCTTCAGCTGTTCGAAGGCTTCTTCCTTTGTTTCGAA
This sequence comes from uncultured Erysipelotrichaceae bacterium, assembly GCA_900314345.1. Taxonomy (GTDB): domain Bacteria; phylum Bacillota_I; class Bacilli_A; order Erysipelotrichales; family Erysipelotrichaceae; genus Bulleidia. Next base: position 2,205 of record OMUX01000088.1, read on the forward strand.
GTAAGATGCTTCAAAGCCGTGCAGGGCAAGATTCTTCATGGCTTTCTGTGCCTGCAGTCTTCTCATTTCCTTTACCTGTTCAAACATATGCTTTACCGTCCTGTTCCATTATACTAGCTGTTTCCAATCCATCGAGTGAAAATGTTACAATCTAGCCATGGACAAAGACATCAGACTGGTATCGATGGACCTTGACGGAACGCTGTTTCAGAGAAACGGCCTGCCCAGCGCATACACAAAGGATGTGCTCAGAAGACTGCGTGAACATGGCATCCTTGTCATGATCAATTCCGGAAGACCGATCTTCTCTGTGCGCCAGCGTGTCGGTGAAGGTCTTTACGACTATGTCAGCACGCGCAACGGGCAGGAGATCTTCGATGAGAAGAACCATACTTCCTGGGCGAATGCCGTTTTATCAGAAAAGGATGTGCGTGAGCTTTTTGACCTCTGTCTACAGTATCCGGTCATGTTCAACTGTTTCTATGAGGACCACACGGTCCTTGGCTGTGCAAGGAAATACCAGCCTGCCGCCCTGCTGGTGCGCAAGGCAATGAACCATCGCTGGAAGATCCGGCGGGAAGAACAGTCCCTGCTGTATCACCGGTTTGAGGATACCGGAATCCAGGGAGCCGCAAAGATCTGTGTTGCGGGACTTCATCATACGCTTAAGAAGATGGATCAGAAGCTGGATCAGGCACGCTTCCATGGTGTGTTTGTCGGCCTGCAATGGTATGAAGTCATGGCAGCCGGTGTCTCCAAGGGAAAAGCACTGCGGCAGGTCATGGAAAAGGAAGGTCTGACAAGACAGCAGTGCATTGCCATCGGCGACGGGGAAAATGATCTCGACATGCTTGCGGCATCCGGTTATGGTCTGGCGATGTCAAACGGGATGGACGCCCTGAAGAAAGCAAGTGATGAAGTCATCGGCTCCAATGAGGAAGACGGGGCTGCACACTGGCTGGAAGAGCATCTTCTGAAATAAGACAGAATAAAAAAACAGCACTGTGATGGATTCCTGGTCTCAGGTGATTCACACAATGCTGTTTTTTATTCAGTCCTTGATAGCCTCGATGGTGCCGTCGTTCTTCCAGATGGAATGTTCCGGAATCACACCGCGGACACAGCTGGTCGGATAGACCCGGCTGTTTCTTCCGATGACGGTGCCCGGATTCAGAACGGAGTTGCAGCCGACCTCGACATGATCGCCAAGCATTGCCCCGAACTTCTTGAGACCTGTTTCAATCTCCTTGCCCTCTGCGTGGTCATGCACGACGACCAGCTTCTTGTCTGACTTGACATTGCTGGTGATGGAACCGGCACCCATGTGGGAATAATAGCCCAGAATGGAGTCGCCGACGTAGTTGTAGTGCGGTGTCTGTACATGCTCGAACAGGATGACGTTCTTCAGCTCTACGCTGTTGCCGACAACACAGTCAGCTCCGACAAGCGCAGAGCCTCTGATGAAGGCACAGTGGCGTACTTCGGTATTGGGTCCGATGATGCACGGTGCGCCAAGCCAGGCAGACGGCAATACCTTTGCAGTCTTGTGCACCCAGACATTCTCACTGACTTCCGTATATTCCTGCGGATCCAGTGTCTTGCCCAGATCGATGATGAACTGCTTGATGCCGGCCAGTGCCTGCCATGGATACTCATACTGTGACAGATAGTCCCTTGCCAGCGTATGGTCGAGATCATAGAGATCCTTGATTGTAATTGACATGCTTTATTCCTCTTTTCAACCCTTATATTCTAAGACGCACTTGTTTTCTTGTAAAACCTCACATGAGATACAGCATGCCCCACAGCACACTCAGCCAGCAGAACACCTTCATGCCGATGGAGATCAGATGGCTTCTTGCATAGTCCTTGTCGAGCGTTCTTCTGACAAGATGGCTTGCAATGCCGCCGGTGACGGCCCAGAGAAAGAAGAAGATGCTTGGATAGGAAAACAGTGCTTCCGTGAAGGCATGGTAGTCCATATATCCAGCATCGAATAACGGCAGGATGCAGACGATCAGTGCAGCAAAGTGCAGCCATGCGCCCTTCTTATGGAGTTCATCCACTGCCCAGCCATGTCTTGCCGCATCATAGAAGCGCACCGTAAAGACAGCACTGATCACCTCCAGGATGATGGCAATGGGAAAGAAGACGGTGGGATGCTTGATTTCCAGCATCAGTATCGCTGAGATGACATTGACTGCCGGCAGGATGGAGAACAGTTCCAGTCCGAGCGTAAATCCCTTGACCTTCCGCTTTTCATATTCCTTCATAGAGAATCTCCTTTATACAAGAACAAGGATCCCGCATCCAATGGACACAGGATCCATGAGAATCAGATTACTTCACACGGAACAGGTAGCCGTTGTCATCGGCATCCACAACAATCGTATGACCGCCGATGTTCGGATCTGCCAGCACCTTCTTTGCGACTTCCGTCTCAATGAAGCGCTGGATATGACGGCGCATCGGTCTTGCGCCGAAGGCAGGATCCGTGCCAAGCTCGATGATGCGGTCCTTGGCCTTGTCCGTGACTTCCAGATGAATGTCCTTTTCCCCAAGACGTTCTGCCAGGATGCCCAGGAACTTGTCGGCGATCCTGCGCATTACATTTCCAGTCAGGGCATTGAAGACAATGACTTCATCAATACGGTTGACAAACTCCGGCTTGAAGAAGCCTTCCACAGCCTCCTTGTAATGCTGTTTTCTTGCTTCCTGGTCGGTATCGAATGCATACTCGGAGCCAAGGTTGGAAGTCATGATGATGATCGTGTTCTTGAAGTCCACGGTCACCCCGCGGCTGTCCGTCACCCTTCCGTCATCCAGGATCTGCAGCAGGATGTTGAAGACATCCGGATGGGCCTTTTCCACTTCATCGAGCAATACGATGGAGTATGGATTCCTGCGGACTGCTTCGGTCAGCTGCCCGCCTTCATCATAGCCGACATATCCCGGAGGAGCACCGATCAGTCTGGATACGGAGAATTTCTCCATATACTCGGACATGTCAATGCGGATGATCTTGGATTCATCATCAAACAGCTGTTCGGCTAGTGCCTTGGCAAGTTCTGTCTTGCCGACACCGGTAGGTCCAAGGAACAGGAAGGAACCGATCGGACGGTTTTCATCCTGAATCCCTGCCCTGCTTCTCATGATCGCATCCGAGACAAGACTGATCGCTTCATCCTGGCCTATGACACGCTTCTGTAGTGCTTCAGGCAGGTGCAGCAGCTTCTCACGTTCCGTGGACATCAGCTTGGATACCGGAATATGCGTCCATCTGGAGACGATATTGGCGATGGTCTCTTCATCCACAACCTGCTGGATCATGGCATCATCAGACTGCTTGTCCTCTGCCTCAGAAATCTTCTTCTGCAGGGCAGGGATCGTTTCATACTTCAGCTTGCTTGCCTTTTCATAATCGGCATCATTGGTTGCCTGCTGTAAGTCAAGCTTTGCACGTTCCAGCTGTTCCCTTGCCTCCTTGACACCGGCAAGTTCCTGCTTTTCACTCTGCCATTTGCTGGTGAGCGTCTCCTGCTTTTCCTGCAGGTCGGCAAGCTCCTTTTCAATGGCATTGCGGCGTTCCACGGTCTTGGGATCCGTTTCGTTCTTCAGGGAGGTATGTTCCATCTGAAGATTCAGGATCTTCCTTCTGAGTTCATCCAGTTCCGCCGGCATGGAATCCATTTCCACACGCAGGCATGCACATGCTTCATCAATCAGGTCGATGGACTTGTCCGGCTGGTATCTGTCTGTGATATAGCGCTGGGACAGCGTAGCTGCAGCAATGATTGCCTCATCCTTGATCTGTACGCCATGGTGGCTTTCAAACCGGGACTTCAGTCCGCGCAGGATGGCAATGGTATCCTCTGCACCAGGTTCAGCAACCTGTACTTTCTGGAAGCGGCGTTCCAGGGCACGGTCCTTTTCTATATACTTGCGGTACTCATCAAATGTCGTGGCACCGATGCACTTGAGTTCGCCTCTTGCCAGCATCGGCTTCAGAAGGTTTGCGGCATCCATGGAGCCTTCGGTCTTGCCTGCACCGACCAGGTTATGAATCTCATCGATGAAGAGGATGATGTTTCCATCCGCCTTCTTCACCTGATTCAGAACGCCCTTGAGGCGCTCTTCAAATTCACCGCGGTACTTGGCACCTGCAATCAGGGCACCCATATCCAGTTCAATAAGCCGCTTGTTCTTCAGGCTGGAAGGTACATCATTGTCATTGATGCGCCATGCAAGTCCTTCGACAATGGCGGTCTTGCCGACACCTGGTTCACCGATCAGCACCGGATTGTTCTTTGTCTTGCGGGAAAGGATCTCAATGACGCGGCGGATTTCTTCATCCCTGCCGATCACCGGATCAATCTTTCCGTCCCTGACGTCCTGCACCAGATCATGCCCGTACTTCTTCAAGGCATCCACCTGGCCCTCAGAGCTCTTGTCGTCCATCTTCACACCGGCACTGCGGTCCTGTTCCGCCTTCAGGAGATCCCTGAGGCTGAAATGATACTGTTCCATGATCTGCCGGCATACTTCTGCATTGGTCTGGAAAAGACCGATGAGCATTGCCGCGCTGGACATGTAGGTATCGCCTGTCTTCTTCATGTAATCCAGTGCCTTGCCATATGCATCCGATACATATCTGCTCAGCACCGGCTGGCCGTTTTCCGAAGATGCAGGGAGTCTGTCCAGACAGGTCTGCACCAGATTGATGAGGTCAGACTTCCGGATATTCAGACGCTGCCAGATCCCGTCCAGCCCGTCATCCTCCAGCATGGCCATCAGGATATGCTCCGGGGCGAGCTCTGCATTGTGCGCAGACTGTGCCTTTGTCAGAGCAGTCATGATGATCTGCTGAAGTGCTTCTGTCATCTGTTCAATATGCATACGTTTTCACCTCCTGTTACTCGTGAAAACAATTGTCATGTCACAGCTCAGGAGAACATCTTCTTGAATCTTGCAAACGGTCCCTTGTCCTGACCGTCCTGCAGTTCCTTGAGCTGCTGGTAGAGTTCCTTCTCACGGGAAGAAAGCTTCTTGTCGATCTGCACCTTCACCGTGCAGTACTGATCGCCCGGTCTTCCGGTTCTGACATCCGGGATGCCCTGTCCCTTGAGACGCAGCTGTGTTCCATCCTGTGTGCCTGCCGGAACCTTCATGGATACATCGCCATGAATGGTCGGTACATCCAGTGTAGTGCCAAGTGTTGCATCAACTGCTGACAGCGGGATTTCCAGATACACATCCTTGCCGTCACGCACGAACCTGTCATGCGGCTGTACATTGATCTCAAGATAGAGATCTCCGTTCGGGCCGCCGTTGACGCCTCTTTCACCCTTGCCGGATACACGCAGGGACTGGCCGGAGTCAATGCCTGCCGGGATCTTTACCTCAACATTGACATGATTGCGGTTGTATCCCTTGCCGGCACACTTCGGGCATACCTTGCGAATGCGCTTGCCTGTGCCATGGCAGTCCGGACATACGCTCTGGCTCTGGAATACGCCGAAAGCAGTCCTTGTCTGCTGCATGACAGATCCTGTGCCATGGCAGGTCGGACAGGTATCGATATCCGAAGGACTTGCCGCTCCTGTTCCATGGCATTGTTCACAAGTTTCATCCACATCCAGGGAAATGTTCTTTTTGGCACCGAAGGCTGCTTCCATGAACGTGATATTCATGCGCATTGCCTTGTCGCGTCCTTTGCGCGGGCTTGTATCACTGCGGCTGGAACGGGAGCTTCTGCCGAAGCCTCCCATATCCCCGCCGAAGAAGCTTGAGAAGATATCATTCAGATCATCAAAGCCGCCGGAAGTGAATCCTTGATTGAAGCCGCCGTAGCCGCCCTGGGCGCCATCCATTCCGGCAAAGCCGAACTGATCATATGTCTGCCGCTTCTTGGGATCGGAAAGCACTTCGTAGGCTTCATTGATCTCCTTGAACTTCGCTTCTGCATCGGGTGCCTTGTTCACATCCGGATGATACATCTTGGCCAGCTTGCGATAGGCTTTCTTGATCTCATCGTCGCCCGCATCCCTGGATACGCCAAGCACCTCATAGTAATCTCTCTTGTCAGCCATATCCTTTACTGTCCCTTCATCCTCCTATGAACACAAATTCCCGGAATCACTTCCAGGAATTGTGTTTTGTTTCTTTTACTTTGTTTCCTTGAAATCAGCATCGACAACATCATCGTTGTTGTTCGTGCTGCCGGTGCTTCCGGTATTGCCTGCATCACCCGGGTTGCCGTTCGGGGCACCCTGGCTTCTGTACATCTGCTCTGCCATCGTATTGGCAGCCTGCTCAAGGGCATCCAGCTTTGTCTTCAGGCCGTCCATGTCGTTATGGTCAATGGCTTCCCTGAGTTCATCGCGGAGCTTCTTGACTTCATCCTTCTGTGCCTGGGACACATTCGGATTGTCGGTCTTGAGTGTTTCGTCGATGGAGTTGATGTAAGCCTCAGCCTTGTTCCTGAGCTCGATCTCTTCTCTCTTCTTGTCATCGGCAGCCTTGTTTGCCTCAGCTTCCTTGACCATTCTGTCGATTTCAGCATCAGACAGACCGGAAGAGTTCTGGATCGTGATGTGCTGTTCCTTGTTGGTTCCCTTGTCCTTTGCGGATACCTTTACGATGCCGTTGACATCAATATCGAATGTAACCTCAATCTGCGGAATACCGCGTCTTGCCGGTGCAATGCCATCGAGCTGGAAGTTGCCCAGTGTCTTGTTGTCGGCAGCCATCGGACGCTCACCCTGCAGGACATGAATGTCAACAGCAGGCTGGTTGTCGGCAGCAGTGGAGAATACCTGGCTCTTGGAAGTCGGGATTGTGGTGTTTCTCGGAATCAGGACTGTCATGACGCCGCCCAGGGTTTCAATGCCCAGGGAAAGCGGTGTGACATCGAGCAGCAGGACATCCTTGACATCGCCCTTGATGACGCCGCCCTGGATAGCTGCGCCAATAGCAACGCACTCATCCGGGTTGACGGACTTGTTCGGCTCCTTGCCAAGCTCTCTTCTGACGGCATCCTGAACAGCCGGGATACGTGTGGAACCGCCGACCAGAAGAACCTGATCCAGATCGGATGCACTCATCTTTGCGTCAGACAGTGCCTGACGGACCGGTGTCATGGTCTTGTCGACCAGATACTTTGTCATCTTGTCAAACTCAGCTCTTGTCAGCTTGTAGTCAAGGTTCAGCGCACCGCTGCCATCCTTTGCCATGGCAATGAACGGCAGGGAAATCTCAACCTCGACCATGCCGGACAGATCCTTCT
>OMUX01000016.1 GCA_900314345.1 uncultured Erysipelotrichaceae bacterium
ACGGCAGCTGCCAACACCTTGATCCATACATTGCTTGTCATGGGTCTGATCTGGGTCTTCTTCGGTACAGAATATGCCAGTGCTGCAGGCATCAGCGTCGGTGCAGTCATCGTCGCCGTCCTTGCCAGCAACGGCATACTGGAAATAATCCTGGCAGCCGTGGCAATCCCTGCATTGGTACGTGCTTTGAAGCCATCGATGGAAAGGATGGAATTATATGTCTGATGCCCCATGTGTGCTGATCGGTGTTACCGGCGGAATCGCCGTATACAAGATCTGCACACTCGTCTCTTCCCTGAAAAAGCAAGGATATGAAGTGCATGTCCTGATGAGTGATCATGCAAAGGAGTTCGTCTCCCCGCTGACGTTTCAGACGTTAAGCGGACAGCGCGTGATCACCGACATGTTTTCAACGGACTATGAACCGGATGTGCATCATATCTCCCTTGCCAAGAAGGCAGATGTCTTTGTGCTTGCCCCGGCAACGGCAAATGTGATTGCCAAGGTTTCAAACGGCATCGCCGATGACATGCTGACAACGACATTCCTGGCATGCACCGCGCCTAAACTGATTGTGCCGGCCATGAACACACATATGCTGGAGAATCCTGTGACCCAGGACAATCTTGCAAAGTGCAGGAAATACGGCATGCATGTGCTGCAGTCCGGCTGCGGGTATCTGGCCTGCGGGGATACGGGAAGCGGCAGGCTTCCGGAACCGGATGAAATTGAGGATGCCATCAAGGAACTTCTGCATACAGATAAGTTCCTCAAAGGAAAGAAAGTGCTGATCACAGCCGGCCCCACACAGGAGGCCATTGATCCGGTGCGCTATATCACAAACCACTCCAGCGGAAAGATGGGCTATGCCCTTGCAAGGGTTGCCCGCAATGCCGGAGCGGATGTCACACTGGTAGCCGGTGTGAACAGTCTTCCGGATGTACCGCGTGTGGAAATGGTCAAGGTCGTTTCCGCTGCTGATATGGCAGAGGCTGTGCTTTCCAGGCAGAAGGATATGGATGTCATGATCCTGGCGGCTGCCGTGGCGGATTACCGGCCTGTGCATGAGGCATCCGAGAAGATCCACAAGCAGGATGGCGCCGCTTCCATTGCACTGGAGCGGACACAGGATATCCTTGCCACCCTTGGTGAAAACAAGAAGGAAGGGCAGGTCCTGATCGGCTTTTCCATGGAGACGGAGAACCTGATAGAAAACTCCCGCAGGAAGCTTGCAAGGAAGAACTGCGATTTCATTGTGGCAAACAACCTGAAGGTGAAAGGCGCCGGCTTCAATACACCGACGAATGTGGTTACCATCCTTTCAAAGGATGATTCTCTGGAACCGGGACTTCTTTCCAAGGATGAAACTGCAGAGACAATCCTGAACTGGTGCCTCAAGGAGAAAAGAGCATGAGTATTCTTCTGACGATTGATGTAGGAAACACAAACATCACACTGAACCTGATGGAGGGACTGGAAGTGCATGGCACATTCCGTCTGACCACCCAGACCCCGCGCACCAGCGATGAATACGGCATTGCCATGGCGGACATGCTGGAGAGGAACGGTGTGCATACCGATGAGATTGAAGGGGTCGTGATCTCCAGCGTTGTGCCGAAGATCATGTACTCCCTGACTTCTGCGGTGCGGAAGTACATCGGCAGGGAGCCGATGATCGTTGGCCCGGGCATCCGCACGGGCATTTCCCTGCACAATGACAATCCAAGGGAGACCGGCGCCGACCGCATCGTGGATGTGGCAGCGGCCTTCCATCTCTATCATCGTTCCTGCATCGTTGTGGACTTCGGCACGGCAACGACATTTGACTATGTTTCAAAGAAAGGTGTGTTTCAGTACACCGTCATTGCCCCGGGTCTAGGCATCAGCGCCACGGCTCTGACCTCAAGGACAGCCAAACTTCCGGAAATCGAGATCAAAAAGCCTGCTTCGGTTCTTGGAAAGAACACCGTATCTGGTATGCAGGCAGGGGTTGTGTACGGGTATATCGGTCTTGTGGAGTACATCATCCGCCAGATGAAGAAGGAACTGCATGACTCAGATGCCGTTGTCATCGCAACCGGCGGTCTTGGCCGTGTCATTTCCAGTGAGACAAAGTACATTGACCACTACGATCCTGATATTGCCGGCAAGGGCATGGCAATCATCTTCGAGAAGAACAAGGAGAAGTGACATATGGCATACCGCAGGATCCCGCTGAAGCCGGAAAGCATCTATCAGGTGTTTGTCCGCAATTACAGTGAAGAAGGCACATTCAATGCCTTGAAGAATGATCTGAACCGCATTCAGGCCATGGGTTTTGACTGGCTTTACCTGCTTCCGTTCCACCCTGCAGGTGTGGAAGGAAGAAAGGGGAAGGATGGCAGTCCCTACAGCATCAGGGACTACCGTGCTGTGGACAGCGCCTGCGGAACGATGCGTGATTTCCAGGATCTTGTGGATGCGGCGCATGTGCGCGGCATGAAGGTCATGATGGACATTGTCATCCACCATACGGCAAGGGACTGTGTCTGGGTGAAGGAACACCCGGAATACTATCACTGGAAGGACGGTGCCATTGTCAATGCCGTGCCTGACTGGAGCGATGTTGCCGACCTGAACTTTGAAAGTGCTTCTCTGCGCCAGGAACTGATCCGCATGCTTTCCTTCTGGGCGAGGAAAGGTGTGGACGGCTTCCGGTGTGATGTTGCTTCGCTTGTGCCGCTGGATTTCTGGCTGGATGCCAGGAAGGCGCTGCAGAAGATCAATCCGCAGATTGTGATGCTTGCCGAATCCGTGGAACCGGAGTTTGTGACATGGATGCGGGCAGAAGGCCACAATGCCTTGTCTGACGGTGAAATTGCACAGGCCTTTGATTATCTTTATCCTTACAGCATCCGCAGGGAATTCTACGGGGCCCTGGAAGAAGGAAAACTTGCGGACTACGAACATGCCATGAACCATCTTCTGGCTTCACTTCCCATGGATACCAGGGAAATCATGTTCCTGGAAAACCATGACCGCCAGCGTTTCTCTTCCGTTGTGAAAAACCGCACTGCCAGAAGAAACTGGCTTGCTTACAGCTTTCTGATGCTGGGAACAGGCTTTGTCTATGCCGGTCAGGAAGCACACGAAACACACCAGCCGTCCCTGTTTGACAAGGATCCTGTATCCTGGAAGCACAGAGATGCAGAAGAGGAGGCTTATATTGCAGGACTCAATGCCCTGCGCAGGGAAACACAGGAATCTCTCAGAACTGCAGCGCTGCTGGAAAATGACAAGGTCCTTGAAGTCAAGGAATCCGGCGAAAATGATTATTACGGCTGCTTCAATGTGCTGAATCACAGAGGATCCCTGCCGGTGCATCTTCGGGACGGAAGCTATGAAAACCTTCTGAATCATAAGACAGTCACAGTGAAGGATGGAAAGATGGACGCGGCACAGTGTCCGTTCTTTGCCCGCATCCGGCAGGAGGATCTCGTTCATGAGGATCGTTGATCTGCATGCCGATCTTGGCTGGAGTGTCATGCACAATGACAATGCCCTTGAAGGCATTCATATTCCTGCCTTGAAGAAGGGAGATGTCCTTGACTCCGCAGCTGCCTGCTGGTTTTCCGGGAAGGAATCCTGGAAGGAAATGAAGGAAGAGATCTTGTGCACAGGGAAAGCCATTGAACAAAGCGATTCCGTATGGATCAGAAGTGCAGAGGATCTGTCCGGAACAGAGAAGAAGGTTTCCTTCCTCCTGACGGTGGAAGGCATGTGCGGCATTGATTCCCGTGTCAAGGACAGGGTGGACTGGATGTATGAACAGGGTGTGCGCATTGCGTCACTGACATGGAATGATGCCAATGCCCTGGCAAACGGCGTGCAGGGGGATCCTGCATGCGGTCTTTCGAAGAAGGGTGAGAAGGCTGTTGCCGAGATGAATGCACTGCACATGATCATCGATGTCTCACATGCCAATGAACATACGTTCTGGGATATCCTGAACGCTTCAAAGAAGCCGGTTATCGCCACCCACAGCAATGCCCGTTCCCTGTGCAGTGTGGAACGCAATCTCACGGACCAGCAGATCATTGCCCTGTGTGAACGCGGCGGCATCATCGGCATGAACAGCTGCCGCAGATTCATCTCTTCCGATGAAGCACAGCAGAATGCGGCAGGTCTTGCAAGACATGCCAGGCATATCGCAGACATTGCCGGAGCTGAACATATTGCCTGCGGCTTTGACTTCATGGATTTCTTCCCGGATGAAGACAATGACAACGACATTCACAGTGCTTCCCAGGCGCAGAATTTCCTGAAGGCACTGAAGAAGGAACACTTCTCCAAAGAGGAGATCGAAGGCATTGCCTGGAGGAATGCCTTCCGGTTCCTGAAAGAAAACATGTGAAATGAAAAAGAAGTCTGATCCGCTGAGGGACCAGACTTCTTTCATAAACATCATCACTTCCAGAGAACGTCCGGATAGATGCCTGCTGCCTTGAGCTCTGCGATCTTGGCAACGACACCCGGCTTGTCTTCCTTGTAGGTGACGCCGAACCACTTGTCCTTGCTGGCAAGCATCTTCACCTTGACCTTGCCCTCTGCGACAAGATCACCCATGGCTGTCGGAATGACATGCTCGCACTTCATCGGGTTCTCTTCCAGATGGTCCTTGAGGAACTGTGTGAAGATCGGCTCGCATTCATCGAAGATCTTCGGTGTGAAGCCCCAGAAGTTCATGGATACCAATGCATCATCGGAAAGCGGCTTCCATTCACCGTCTTCCTCATAGACTGCATGACCGTCCTTGAGGGCGATCTTCTGGATCTCACGGATCTTGGAGAGGCATCCGTCCTTCTCCTCGCACAGACCGCGGGTAACGGTTCCGTTCTCGGTCAGCGTGTTGAGACACTTGAAGCCGACCATTGCATAGTTGTCATCGGAGACCTCTGTTGTCAGATAGTCATAGATGACCTTGTATGCATCTGCGCCATAGAAGTCATCTGCGTTGATGATGGCAAACGGCTCATTGACAACACCCTTGCACGCAAGCAGCGCATGGGTTGTTCCCCATGGCTTGACGCGTCCTTCCGGTACGCTGAATCCCTCCGGGATGTTGTTCATGTCCTGGTAGGCAAAATCCACTTCCATTCCGCCGTTTGCGACACGGTCGGTCAGAGCCTTGCGGAAGAGCTCTTCATGTTCCTTCTTGATGATGAGGACGACCTTGCGGAAGCCTGCGCGGTAGGCATCATAGATGGAAAACTCGATGATCGGTTCTCCATGGCTGCCGACGCCGTCAATCTGCTTCATTCCGCCATAGCGGCTGCCCATTCCGGCCGCAAGGATAACGAGTGCTGGTGCTTTGCTTGACATAACGTTGATTCTCTCTCCTTTTTCTTACAGATTTCATTATACGCCGGAATCGCTTTCATAATATAATCCGTTTGTATCATTTGAGAGGAAAAGCCATGAAGAGAGAAATCATCCTTGCATCACAGTCGCCAAGAAGAAAAGAGCTGCTGGCAAAGTGCGGCGCTGCTTTTGCCGTGGAGGCTGCGGACATCGATGAATCCTTCAATCATGACAACGATCTGAAACAGGAGATCATGAACCTCTCCTGCCGCAAGGCGAAGGCAATCCTGGACAAACATCCCGATGCCCTTGTCATCGGTTCTGATACCATCGTTGTCCTGGACAATGAAGTGCTTGGAAAACCAAAGGACCATCACGATGCGGAACGCATGCTCAGGGAGCTTTCCGGAAGGACACACCAGGTGATCACAGGACTCTGTCTTCTCAGTGCGGACGCATGCGTGAAGGATGTTTCTGTTTCCGATGTGACATTTGCCGAACTGTCTGAGCAGGAGATTCATGATTATGTGGCAAGCGGAGAGGCGGATGACAAGGCCGGATCCTATGGCATACAAGGGAAGGCTGCCTGCTTCATCACCGGAATCAAGGGCGACTATTACAGCATCATGGGACTGCCGGTGCGCAAGGTTTATGAAGCGCTGAAGAGGCTGGGCGGGCTTTGAGCATTTTGCAACTGCGTATTGAAATTCCCTCATTCTTTGGTATCATATTAAACGCGCCGACTTAGTATAGCGGCAATACAGATCCATGGTAAGGATCAGCGGGCAGTTCAACCCTGCCAGTCGGCACCACATCAGCTGCAGAGATGCAGCTTTTTATTTGCCTTGTGCTTTTTCATGAAGTTAGTTAATGTTTCTCTTATATGACACCGTCAGGAACAAAAAGAATTCACGTTCCCCGTACATCATTTCAGGTGTTCGTGTTTTTCATGATCCTGAACTGCTGCGCAGGATTCTTCCAGGGCACAGGCAATACAGATGAAATCTGGAACTTCACCTTCGGCTGGCAGGCATCCATGGGCCATCTTCCTTACCGTGATTTCAATATGCTGCAGACACCGCTTTCCGCCTGGATCAACGGGCTTTCCATGGCATTGCTTGGAAGACAGGTGCTTGTCTTCCGCTTCAACGGAGCCATTCTCTTTTCCTTGATTGCCCTTGCAATGCGCAGGATCAGCCTCCGTTTTGGTGCAGATGCATATGCATCACTGCTTCCGGGCATGATCTTCAGTGCACTGATGTGCACGAATGTCTTTCTGGAGTACAGCTGTTTGATCCTTTTTTTCCAGCTTGTGATCATGAACTGTGACATGCAGGCAATGGATGCAGGAACAGGAATGAAGAAAAGAACCCTTGTTCTTACCGGTGTGCTAGCAGGACTCTGCATCCTTTCCAAGCAGACCACCGGTGTTTTCCTGTGTCTTGCCTCACTCATCACAGCGTTTCTGACAAACCGCAAAGACCATCCATGGAAAGCCATGGAATGCAGGCTTTCCGGCATGTGCATTCCCTGTCTTCTCTTTCTTGCTTATCTTCTTTTTACCGGCACATTCCATGATTTCATGGATTACTGTTTCTACGGCATCTCCACATTCACTGCCAAGGGAAGCTATGACTGGTATCTCAGCACGGGCACAGGCAATATGCTCCATGGCATCCTGATGCCGGTGCCGGTTCTCGCTGCATGCATTCTTTGCATACAGAAGCGGAAGGAAAAAGAGGGGAAGACTCTGCTCATCTTCCTCATCCTTCTTGCCGGCGGCCTGATCAACATGTATCCCATTACCAACTACTACCACATGACGGTGGCTCTTGGACCGGCGCTGTGCCTTGTACCGCGGATGCTGACCTTGATGGATGAAAAGCTGTTCCATAAGGATATCTTCGGCAGTCTTGTGAAGATCGTTCCTGCTGGATATCTGCTGTTTGCATTGTGCGGCTATGCCATCATCGGAAAGAGCGAAGGCATGACCATGCTTGATGTGCCGCATTTCAAGGGTGTGATGTCAGAGCCCTTCCGGAAGGAAGAGATGGAGCTTCTTTCCCCGTACATTGAACAGGTACTTTCGGAAGGCAGTGAAATCTACATTCTCGACAATACTGCGGAATACTGCCTGATTCCCTATGACATCTACCACAAGGATCTGGACATGTTCCTGTACGGAAACCTCGGCACCAGAACACCGCAGGAATGCCTGGAAGAGAGCCTTGAAGAAAGTGCATATTATCTGATCGCTGACAGCACCCGTTCCAACACGCAGTTTCCTTCTTCGGAAATCCGTGCATTTGAAAAGAAACTGAAAAAAACCGGCGAAACAGAAGGGTTTGCTTTCTGCAATAATGATGTAAACAATTGACAGATACAGCGAGCATCTTATATATAAGAGACAACGATGGGAGTGTATGTGTCTATGAAGAAGGCAAGAGCGTTGTTGTTTTCAGTGATCCTGCTTGCAGGCTGCGGCAGGTCGGACATGAAGCTTGGCACCAGCGGCCAGGGCGGCGTATATGAGGCATTCGGTAATGCCTTGTCTGAAAAACTTGCAGAGGAAGACAGCCTGCAGGTTGAGGTGAGAAACACCGCCGGTTCAGCTGCCAATATCCGTCTTCTCAATGACAGCTACATTCAGCTCGGCATTGCCCAGGCGGATGTTGTTTCCTATATGT
>OMUX01000164.1 GCA_900314345.1 uncultured Erysipelotrichaceae bacterium
ATAAAGGCTTATTCATGCGGTTTTTCATAAAAAATTACATTCATGAATGATATTCTTGTGGATAAAAAAAGAGCACCTGCGCGATGCAGATGCCCTCAAACGTTCAGTAAGCTGATTACTTCACATTTGCGAAGTACTTGATGGTACGAACCATCTGAGAAGTGTAGGAGTTCTCATTGTCGTACCAGGAAACAACCTGTACTTCGTATGTATTGTCATCGATCTTAGCGACCATGGTCTGTGTAGCATCGAAGATGGAGCCATGTGTCTCGTCGATGATGTCAGAGGAGACGATTTCTTCTTCATTGTAAGCGAAGGAATCAGAAGCAGCAGCCTTCATGGCAGCGTTGATCTTTTCCTTTGTTACATCTGTTCCCTTGACAACTGCGAACAGCAGTGTGGTGGAACCTGTAGCGGTCGGAACACGCTGAGCAGCACCGATCAGCTTGCCATCGAGTTCAGGGAGAACCAGGCCGATAGCCTTAGCAGCTCCGGAGGATGCCGGAACGATGTTCATGGCAGCAGCTCTGGAACGACGCAGGTTGCCCTTTCTCTGCGGACCATCGAGAATCATCTGGTCGCCTGTGTAAGCGTGAACTGTGCACATGATGCCGGACTCGATCGGATACAGATCGTTCAGAGTCTTAGCCATCGGAGCAAGGCAGTTTGTTGTGCAGGAAGCAGCGGAGATGATCTGATCTTCCGGTGTCAGTGTCTTCTCATTGACGGAGAAGACGATTGTCTTGAGATCCTTTCCTGCAGGAGCGGAAATGACAACCTTCTTTGCACCAGCCTTGATGTGAGCCATGGACTTCTCCTTGGATGTGTAGAAGCCTGTGCACTCCAGAACTACATCAACGTTGAGCTCGCCCCAAGGGCAGTTAGCAGCATCCTTCTCCTTGTAGATACGGATTTCCTTGCCGTCAACAGTGATTGTTCCCTTCTCATCGTCAGCGGAAATCTCATGATCCCACTTGCCGTGTGTTGTGTCATGCTTGAGCAGATAAGCCAGCATGGAAGGTGTGGTAAGATCGTTGATCGCAACAACCTCGTAGCCCTCAGCGATGAACATCTGTCTGAAAGCAAGACGACCAATACGACCGAAACCGTTAATCGCAACTCTTACATCTGTCATTGAATTTTATGACCTCCTCTATGTTGCATCCTCATTATAAAGAAGCCCCTGTTTCCAGTCAATTGTGAAAACATGTCAGAATGCTGGAAAAGCGGCTTCATTGTGCATATTTTGTGAACGCCTGCAGTATGTTCACGAGTGCATGCAGGCATCTGACACTGTCAGCTCCTATACCGTCTCATTCATGTTCAACGGTTTTCTTGACATGGCAAAGACATCCTGCACATTCTGTGCCTTTGTCCCGTACAGCCTGCTGAACAGCACCGGATCATTCAGCCTTGCGGAAAGGAACGGTTCCTCCTTCTTCACCGCCTGGGGGAAGATGAGGGACAGGTTCTCTGCCGGAGAGACATGAACCGTGATTGTCCTGCGTTCCTGCAGGGCGGCATTGATCAGCTTGTTCAATGACATGGAATCCAGGTAGACACATTCCTCAATGGATGCCTCCCTGCCCTTGAGCAGGATGACGGCATAGCCCTGGATGTGGTTCCTTGCATCATAGTAGGCAACGATCTTTCCGCCCCGGCTTGCGATCTCCTTCTTGTAGCGGACGAAGTATTCCAGGTCGCGGATCATGAAACCGTTGAACCTTCTTATGAAGTAGGAATATACCTTGAGCATGTCCACAGGGGATGGTTCATAGGCACAGCCGAAGTTCGTGATGCGCTTGACGTCCTCCCTGTTCAGCGTATATCCAACGCGGTTCATGACCGGTTCAAAGCCCCACTTCCGCCAGGGTTCCGGATCATTGGTCCGGATGAATGTCAGAAGCTCATGATGAGAACAGATATCCACAGCGGTATCCATGAGTCTGTTCATATATCCTTTGCCACGGCATTCCGGCAGGGTAGCCGCATGGCTAAGAAAGGAAACGGCAAGGATGCGGCCGTTGAACATCATCTCATGGGGAATGCGGATGAGGCTAGCGGCAGCCTTGCCGTCCTCTGTATCCACAATGCCGTATTCCGGTTTGTATACTGCGCGGAAGAAGTACTCCGTATAATGCGGATCTTCCATGGTGAAGCTCTTTCTCCAGCACTCCCTGACACCGGAGGTCAGGGCAGGGTTTCCGTATTCAATCATGCGGTTCCTTCTTTCTTGTCATTGGCTGTATATTCTGAGGCAAGTTCATGAATGCGCACGAAGCGGTGCTTCATGCCGGACTTGGATACAGCGATGCCTGTCTTCTGTTCATATAATGCGGCAAGCTCATTGAGGGTTGCCTCAGGATGTTCCTGACGCAGTTCCACAACATCCTTTAATTTCGGATCGAGGTTCCGGATGGCATCATATTCCTCCAGGATCTTGATGTCATCCAGCTGGGAATTGCTTGCCTTCAGGGATTTCACCTCATTTGCAATATCCACGTTGTTGAGTCTCTGCACATTGTTAGCAAGATCCCTTGAGATGCGTTCATTCTCAAAGGCCATCAGGTTTTCATCAGCACCGATGACCCGCAGGAAATCACCGATCTTCTCTGCCTGTTTGACATAGACAACGATCTTTCCCCTTCTTTCGATGGAACGGGCGGGAATATAGAAACGGGACATGAGATCGATGAGGAAATCTGCATGTTCCTGTGAGCTGGTCTTGATCTCCAGATGGTATGTGCTTGTCTGCGGGCTGTTGACGGAACCATCCGCCATGAAGGCTCCGGCAAGATATGCCCTGGCACAGGAATCCTTCACCACCAGCTTCTGCAATGGTTTTTCCAGAAGTCCTCTTGCACTGTAGATGCACAGATCCTTAAGGATATCCATGATGGGGCCGTAGATCTTCAGGTAATAGACCAGGTTCTTGCGCAGGTTCATGCGTCTTCTGACACCCGGTTCAATCACGGCATTGGGAAACCGGTCCTTTACCATACGGTAGATGGCACGGGATACCGGAGCATTCTCCGTTGTCACGGAGATGGCCATGCCGTTTGAGGATATGGAAAGGGAAGAGGTCATCTTGATCAAAGCGGAAAGTTCGGCAAGTTCTTCATCCCCTTCCAGCTTCTTCAGGGATACCTCCTGCTTGACATCATAGGTAAAGGACATCATTCATCTCCCAGAAGCTGTGTCACAGCAATACGGATTTTGTCCGGATCATGGCGGATGAGGGAATCGTCAAACGTCAGAAGCCTGCTTGGAATGACCTCATAGGCATGATCATTTTCCCTTAATGACACAGGTGTACTGTTCTGTTTTGCATAGCGTTCAATGCTTGCCTGGGGGATTTCATCATCCGCATACAATACGGCATCCACAGGTGCACCATGTTCCGTCAATGCCCTTGCATGATCCTCCACACTGTAGCCGTCGGTTTCCCCTGGCTGGGTCATGGCATTGCAGAAATAGACCCTGCGTGCCTTGGTCTCATGCAGGGCATCCCTGATCTGCGGAATGATGACATTCGGCAGGATGCTTGTATACACAGAACCGATGCCGTAGATGATAAGGTCTGCTTCAAGGATGGCATCAATGGCTTCCGGAGTGGCTGTGACATCGCAGTCATAGAACACCCTGCGGATATGGTTGGATACCTGAGGAATGTTGGCTTCTCCACGGACAATCACCCCGTCATCCATCTGGGCATACAGGGAAATGACCTGGGTTGTGGCAGGGATGATCCTGCCTTTGACATTCAGGACCTTGCCGATGGTCTGGACAGCCTCAAAGAAGGAGCCGCATTCCTGGGTCATTGCCGTCAGGATGAGGTTTCCAAGGTTATGGCCTGAGATATCCTGTCCGGTTCCGTCCGGATCTTCAAAGCGGTAGTTCATGAGGTTGGTCATGAGGGTTTCGGATTCCGCCAGGGCCGTCATGACATTGCGGATATCCCCCATGGCAGGGATGTGGAACTGTCTGCGCAGACGGCCGGTGGAACCGCCGTCATCCGCTACCGTGACAATGGCTGTGATATCAGCCCCTGGAATGTTCTTGATGCCTCTGCAGATCGTCGACTGGCCATGTCCTCCGCCGATGATGACAATCTTCCTGCTCATGCGTGGATCCACTCCTTTTCATCCCGGTGCTGCTTGTAGGAATGGTACTTCTCCTTGTAATGATCAAACAGCCAGTTGGTGATCGCAACAGAGCGATGCTGACCACCCGTGCATCCGATGGCAATCGTGAAGTGGTTCTTGCCTTCCGTGACATACTGTTCCAGGGAATAGTCCAGGAAGGATGTCAGTCGCTTGAGGAACTCCTGTGTCTCAGGCTTGTTGATGACATAGTCATACACATTCTGATCATCACCGGAATAGATCCGCAGTTCCGGAACCCAGTAAGGGTTGGGCAGGAAACGGACATCGATCATGAGATCCGCATCCATCGGCACGCCATACTTGTAGCCAAAGGAAATAAATGAAATGGAGAATGCCGGTGCTGCACCCTTGGCAAAGTACTGTTCCAGGATATGCTTGACTTCCTTCTCCGTTAAGAAGCTGGTATCGACATTGACAAAGGAGCTGTTGTTGATGCGGGAAAGCATCTGTCTCTCCACGGAGATCGCTTCCTCCAGGGTGTTTGCCGTATTGGAGACAAGCAGAGGATGCGTGCGTCTTGTGCTCTTGTATCTTCGGATCAGAACAGAGTCCGAGGCATCCAGGAACAGCACTCTTAAGTCAATGCCCTGCCCCTTGACCCCGCGCAGGAATGCCGGGAAGTCATGGGCACTGGTGGACAGTGCAATATAGCTGTAGCGGGGATCCGTGCTTGTTTCGATCATGTCCACAAGCAGACTCAGAAGCTGCACGGGAAAGTTATCAATGATATGGTAGCCCATGTCTTCCAGAACCCTGGTGGCTGTGGACTTGCCTGCACCGCTCATTCCGCTGACCAGTACAACATGCTTGCTTTTCTCCATACATGCTCCTTTCCTTTGCATGAAAAGCCGCCAGTGGCGGCACTTGTTTCCTTAGAAAAGATCTTCCTCTGCCGGCTTGACCTTCACGGTCAGGTCAAAGTCCTGCAGATGGAGTTCATCCATCGGCTGGGAAGGATCCTTGACCAGACGGTCAGCCTGCTTGAGGATTGCCTCTTCAATGACATTCCTTGCCAGTCTTCCATTTCCTGCTTCTGCGGAATTGATGGACTGAACCTTGTCAAAGTATGCCAGCAGATCCGGCTGGGCATCTTCCATGATCCTGTATCCCTTGGACTTTGCCTGGATCATGGCGATCTTCAGAAGCTGATCGCCGGTGTAGTCCGGGAAGTCGATGATATTCGGGAAACGGGACTTCAGTCCGGAGTTGGACTCCAGGAAGCCTGCCATTTCCTTCTTGTAGCCGGCAAGGATGACAATCAGATTGGAACGGTTGTCTTCCATTGCCTTGACGATGGTGTCAATGCATTCAAGACCGAAGGCATCATCCTTGCCACGGTACAGGGAGTATGCCTCATCAATGAACAGCACACCGCCCAAAGCAGACTTGATGACTGACATGGTAAGAGGTGCGGTCTGCCCGACATACTGTGCAACAAGATCCGCTCTTGTGACTTCCACCAGCTGTCCTTCGGAAAGAGCGCCGATGGCCTTCATATAGCGGGAAATCAGTCTTGCAATCGTTGTCTTTCCGGTGCCCGGGTTGCCGGTGAAGATCATGTGCTTGGAGATATCCGCAACCTTCATGCCCTGCTGTCTGCGCAGTTCATTGATCTGGATATGTGCCTGCAGGGAGCGGATGTAGTCCTTGACTGTATCCAGGCCGACGATGTTGTCCAGCTCCTTGTTCACAGCTTCAATTTCTTCACTGCTGGTCCTGCTGCGGGAAAGGGAAACACTCTTCTCACCCAGCACTGCCACAGGCTTGTCATCCTGTACGGCAAGCTTCATACTGTCATACTTCTGTGCTGAAGAAAGAACCTCCTGGCTCAGAGAGATATAGAAATCAAAGAACAATGCCTCAATGCCATCTGCACCGGCTGTCTTGTCATAGTGGGATACCACCCAGGAAACCACTGCATCATCGGTATGTACCTCAAGCTTCAGCTGGCTGTGCACCTTCTGGATGAAGTTCTTCAGGCAGATTTCGCTGTACTCCCTGGCATTGTCATCATTGAATGCCTTTGTGGTGATGACATCCAGCACGTGATACAGGAAGTCCGCACCGAAGGCATCCTGCACGGCAGAGGTGCCTTTCATGGTAAGGAAGACAAGATACTTGCCGTCCGCAGACAGGGAGTCCACGGTATTCTTCACAAGACCGGTCTGGTTTTCCACAAGGATGCCCTTGTTCAGGACATAGCGCTTGTTCAGAACGGTCTTTCCGCTCACTACCAGGCTGTTGATCATCCTGCGGAAGCTTGCATGGCATGTCTCGAAGTTTTCAAAGCAGACAACGGAACCTGCATTGGTCAGTGCCTTGTAGAGATCCTGCAGGAACACCTGTTCCTGGGAGGCACTGGTATACAGGGAAAGATCCAGGGTGGATACCGTGGCATCCTTGATGAGGTGTTTTTCCTTCATGGACTCTGCCATGGTACGGACAATGGCATGTCTTCCGGATCCTCTTGGCCCGCTGACAACTATGACGTTCTTCGGCTGTCCGGACTGCACACCCATGACATAAGGTCTGCGGAATGCAGCACATGCGGCATGGATGGCATCCTCTTCACCGACCAGACGGTCGTTGAGAATCCCTTCAATCTCTGAGAACACCTGTGATGTATCTTCCGGAACCTCCACGGTTTCCGCGGATGCCTGTACATCTTCCTTTGTCAGGCCATAGTCCCTTTCAATATCACGCTGTACCTGTTCCATCTGATCCTTGGTATAGCCGTTCTCCTTTGACATCTGGCTGAGATCCTTCTGCTGTTTGTTCAGGATCTCCCTTAGACTGTCAAAGGCAGAATCTGCCTGACGGAGCAGGTCATTGGTCTTCTGGGTTGCGGAAGAAAGGAATGCCGAGGCATCGTATGTGCTGCTCTTTGCCTTCTCTGCACTGTCTTCATTTCCCAGTGTCAGGGTGACAGGTTCACTGTTTGCCCGGGCTGCCTTCTTGTCCTTGCTCAGGACTTCATTCATCAGTCTTTCTTTTTCCTGCCGTGTCTTGTCGCTCATGATCCTTGCTTTTCCGCCTCTTCTTCCTTTTGTTTCTTCAGTACGAGAGAGATATCATTTTCATCGCTCATGCCGTCTTTCCTGAGCATTGCCTCAAGGGTGTTCATATCCGCGGAAAGATTGATGGAATCATTTTCTGACATGGAGGGAATCAGACGGTCCTTCATGGCCGCATTGATATGGCCGATCGTTTCCTTCAGAGCCTTTTCATTGGCCTT
>OMUX01000257.1 GCA_900314345.1 uncultured Erysipelotrichaceae bacterium
CGGTTACTGGCTTCATCTTCCGCTACTACCCGCAGAGCGGCTTCGCTTCCAGACTCAGTGTCTTTTTTCTTGGATTTCTTGCAGGAAAGTATGCTGATGAAAAGAAGCAGCTGACCAGGAGACAGGCAATCCTTTCATTTCTCTGCATGGCTGTTTCACTTGGCATCCTGTCTTATGCATATCTTTGCCTGGACCTGGATCACCTGCATATGGGCTGGGCACTGAAATGGCTGCCGGTGCTTGTGTTCACCATGCCGTTGTGCCTGTGGCTGTCTGCACTGCTTGAAAAATGCAGAACATCAAAGCTTCTGACATCCTTCGGCGAAGTGTCTCTGGAATTCTATATGCTGTTTGAAATGATGATCCGCGTATTGGACGGGATTCTTGTGATCCCGCAGTTTTTGTCCTACTACAATATTGCCTACAATGTGTTTGTAATGGCAATCACATTGGCATTGTGCAGGCTTTTGAAGATCCTGGAAGGAAAGCTGCTGAATAAGAAATGATCCTTCTTATCCTTGATCTGAGCTGTCATCATCTTCCGTGACTGTAATAATATTGGTTGCCAGCCAGATATCTCCATCCTTGACGAAATGAATCTGATATTTTGTCTTGGAAGTGCGTTCCTTGTCATATCCAATGACACGGAAATCAAAGCTGATCGTACCCATGAAGGCATAGTCTCCGAAGGGGATGATTTCACTGACTTCCAGATTATTGAATTCTACACCACTGTGATAATCAAAGTACTGGTTGTTAAAGCCCTTCATTGCAGTATAGAATTCAGTATCCGGATACAGATACTGCAAAAGCTGCCACAGGGATACATCCTGAGAGATGAACTTGCTGTACATTTCTGCTGTATCCTGAATCTCCGTCGAGAATACCTCTATCTGGTCTGCAGTCGGCTTCGGACCAATATAGTAGTGGTTTGCCGTATAATCCCGGATAATAACGTCACTGTTGCTGGATACAACAAGTTCCGGAGGTGTGATCATGTTCTCAATGGTATATCTGGTTGTTTCAGGCATCAGGTTGTCAATGCCCATGCCTTCGGCAAACAGAGGAATATGACCTGATTCACCATGTGATGTCTCAGGCAGCGTATAACCATTGACAGTGAACGAGGCATTGTCCAGAACATCCACAGTATAAGTGCCACCTGAGACAACCGTTCTGACTTTCCATACTTCACTGCCTTCCGGCTTTACACATTCCAGGGTTCCTACTTTTTCTCTCTGGAAGTAGACATCATAATATCGCATGCCAGTATCCGTGTTTGTCTCAACCCACGCAAAGGTAACACCGCCGGCTTTTACATTGGCGTATTGTGTCAGAAGATAGGAAGCGACACTTTCCTTGGAATTCAGTTCCGTGAAGTATGTCTTGTCTTCCTCATAGATCTGATCCCATTTTCTGTCCTGCACAGCATACATGTAGTTTGTCATGGCACCGTTGATGCTGCGTTTCTCGTACCGCGCAAGCCACATGTAAAGATAGCCAAGTCCTACGGCACAGATGCCGATGGTCACAATGACAATTCTGAGAAGGTAGTGATAGAATTTCTCGCCAATCTGAATCTGTTTCTGCCTTGCAGTCTGTGTCTTTCCTGTATGGCTGAGAGATGCTGTGCTTGAGTCAGCATGCTGAGAAAGGGCAGGCGTTTCTTTTTCGGCTGGTACTTTCTTCTCCGGTTCTTTTTCAGCTTCAGCAGATGGATTGACAGAATGAACGTCTGCACTGCTATTTGAAACTGTCTGAACAGTGGGGGACTGATTGATCTCATGAATTGCTGTATTGTTTTTTGAAACTGTTTCTGAAGGAGATGCGATCGTCCTATAATCCACATGTTTAGAATCGATATGAACGATCTGCCGGTGTTCCGTATTCTGCAATTGTCTTGTATAGCTGTCGAGACGCTTTATTTTCTTTGCTCTGGAACCTGTATCAGGATTCAAAGGATTCAGTACAGCAGGTCCTGCAACTGCCTGTGCTGCATTGACCGCGTCATGCGTGCCGGGAAGAGGGGGAAGCTTCGCATTATCATTGACAACTTGTTCTGTTGCCTTCTCGTTTTTCAGATATTCTCTAGGCAGCGGCGGTGGTGTCATTGCCTGTGCTTTTTTCTCAAAACCTGCAGGCAAAGGAGGAAGCTTTACTTCCTTTGTTTCGTTCTCTTCGGAATCCTGCATGGCCTTCCTGATCAGATCTTCTATTTCACCAGCCATGCCGTAGGTACC
>OMUX01000011.1 GCA_900314345.1 uncultured Erysipelotrichaceae bacterium
TAAAACAAGATAACGTATCATGACTTTATGATACAGGATACGGAGGCAAAGATGAGAATTCTTCTTGTCAATAAAACAAACTATGACCAGGACTGGGCTGCAGAATCACTGATTGATGTGATCAGGCCGGACATGCATGCCCTGATCCTTCCTCTGGCCTATGACCAGGGATATTCCAGCGATGCGGACATCTACAGAGAACGCTTTTCTCAAGGCTCTGCCTACCGCTATGACCTGGAGCGGCCGTTGCGTTCCTATGGCATTCCGCAGGAGAACATCAGCTTCCTTGACTACTACAAGGACAGCGGGAATGTCATGCGGGACAAGATCCGGAAGTCTGAGATTGTGTGTCTTGTGGGCAATGATCCCATGGAATGCATGCAGAGAATTGAGGACCTGGATCTTGAAAGCACATTGAAGAACTATGACGGTGTATTGATTGCTGTCTCTGCGGCAGCCAAGATCCTGCAGGATCTGTACTATGACACACTGGATGAAGACAAATACTTCCACTATGAACAGGGACTTGGCATCCTTTCCGGTGTGGATCTGGACATCCATTACATGGAAGATAAGTTCCATCTGGAAGGAATCATCCATTCCCTGCAGGAGCGTGCTGTTCCCCAGATCATCATGCCGGAGATCGGCGGGGCACTGATCGACCGTGGTCATATCAACCTGCTTGGCAATGCCTTCCTGGCAGACGGGAAGGATCTGGATGAAGTGTATTCCCTGTATGAGGAAGTCAAAGAGGACTGAGTATGAAGAAGGTACTGCTGCTTGTGAACTTCCATGCCGGCACCGGCATGATGAAGGAGAATCTTCCGGAGATGCTGGAAGTACTGAGTGCACATGGCTGTGAGTGCACGGTGTATCCCATTCCGAATCCGAACATGACAACCCATGAGATCATTGCCGGTGCAAAGGGACGCTTTGATGTCATTGCCTGTGCCGGCGGGGATGGGACATTGAACCATATGATCTCTGCCATGATTGAAAATGATGTGGATGCGGCAATGGGCTATATTCCCAGCGGAAGCACGAATGACTTCTCCAGGAGTATTGACGGGGGAAGAAAACTCAGTATTTCCGAGCAGTGTCTTGCCATTGCGGAAGGAAAGCCGTTTGTCTATGACATCGGGAGCTTCAACGAACGGTATTTCAACTATGTCGCAGCTTTCGGTGCCCTGACCTCTGTCAGCTACAATACCTCACAGGATCTCAAGAACCTGATGGGATACGGAGCCTATATGCTCAATGCCCTGGCTTCCGTGCCGGATGGATTAAGGACAAGGATCCATGGTGATGTGGCCATTGACGGAAAGCGTGTATCCGGAGATTACATCTTCGGCGGGGTATGCAATACCAACAGCGTGGGCGGTGTGGCAACACCTTGGCTTTCCAGGGCAGAGCTCAACGACGGTCTCTTTGAGGTTGTGCTCATTGATGCCCCGGCCAATATCCTTGAACTCAATGAAGCACTGACGGACCTCAGGTCAGGGAACAGGGAGAGTACCCATGTGCATTTCTATCAGGGAAGCGATATCTCCATGCACATGGACCAGAAGATCGTCTGGACGCTGGACGGGGAAGAGGGCAGCGCCGTCGACAATGTGGAGATCAAGGTGCTTCATAATGCCGTGAAACTGATGGTTCCGCTGGATGTTTAAGGCTGGATTGCGCTTGTCATTCTTTGGCAGGCGGACTATAATCACCCTTGTCAAAGCAATCACGAAGAGACAAGTAGCACTTCAGAGGACACCAAGAGAGGGATCCGAAAGGCTGGAAGGATCCTGTGCCGGATATGTGTGAATTCACCCTTCCAGTGAGGCCAATCCCCTCCGGATGATCCCGTTACAGATCCAATCAAGGTGCATGGCTCGCCATGAAGCAGGATGGTACCGCGTAGTCTATTACGTTCCTGGAATGAATTTCAGGAACGTTTTTATATGTTCCAGGAGGAAGTGGAATGAGCAGGATTGAAGAAGTACAGAATGCAGCGCTGCAGACAATTGCAAAGGCGAAGGACCTGGCGGAGCTGCAGGCTGCCAGGGTGCAGTATCTTGGCAAGAAGGGCAGCATCCAGGCATTGATGGCAGAGATGCGCAATCTCCCCAAGGAGGAGAAGCCGGCATTCGGCCAGATGGTCAACGCATGCAAACAGGCGGTCAGTGAAGCCATTGAGTCAAGACAGGCAGAGCTTCAGAAGGAAGCCCTTGAAAAGGGCATGGAGAGCGAGAAGATCGACATCACGCTGCCAGGCACACAGACAACCCTTGGCACGACACACCCGCTTCTGATGATCCAGCAGGAGCTGGAGGACCTGTTCCTTGGCATGGGCTACAAGGTTGCCGAAGGACCGGAGGTTGAGCAGGACTACTATAACTTTGAACTGGCAAACATCCCGAAGGATCATCCGGCAAGGGATATGCAGGATACGTTCTATATTGATCCCAATACACTCTTGAGAACCCATACCACGGCCATGCAGATGAGAGAGCTCGAAAAGGCACACGGAGAACTGCCGATCAAGCTGATCTGCCCGGGCAAGGTATACCGCAGAGACGATGATGATGCGACACACAGCCATCAGTTCATGCAGTGTGAAGGGCTCGTCGTGGGCGAGCATGTCACACTGGCAGACCTCAAGGGAACCCTGGAGTTCATGGCCAACAGGATGTTCGGCGAAGGAAGGAAGATCCGATTCCGTCCATCTTACTTCCCGTTCACGGAGCCTTCCGTGGAAGTGGATGTTTCCTGCCCGTTCTGCGATGGCAAGGGATGCAGTGTATGCAAGGGCAGCGGCTGGATTGAGATCCTCGGTGCCGGCATGGTGCATCCGCATGTGCTGGAGATGAACGGCTTTGATCCGGAAAAGTGCAGCGGCTTTGCCTTCGGTGTAGGCCTTGAACGAGTTGCCATGCTGAAGTACGGCATTGATGATATCCGTAATTTCTATACCAACGATCAGAGGTTCCTGAAGAACTTCGACCGGTTTGACTGAGGAGGAACCCTGAAATGAGACTGAGCTATAAGTGGCTGAAGAAATATGTAGACCTGGAGGGTATTTCCCCCGAAGAACTGGCGGAGCAGATGACCAATGCAGGTCTTGAAGTAGAAGGCATTGAAACGATGGCAAGCGGCACCAACCTTGTCATTGGTGAAGTTATGGAATGTGAAGACATTGAAGGCACCCACCTGCACCGTACAAAGGTAAGGATCGGTGAGAAGCCGGAGGATGTCACACAGATTGTCTGCGGCGCTCCCAACTGCCGCAAGGGACTGAAGGTCATTACCGCACTGCCCGGGGCAAAGCTTCCTGGCGGTGTGATTGAGGCCAAGCCTTTGCATGGAGAAGAAAGCAACGGCATGCTGTGTGCGCTGTTTGAACTTGGTGTAGACAAGAAGTATCTCCGCCAGGAACAGATTGATGGCATTGAAGAACTGCCGGCTGACGCTCCGGTAGGTGAGACAGATGTGCTTGGCTATCTTGGCTATGATGATACGATCCTGGATGTTTCCCTGACTCCCAACAGAGCAGACTGCTCTGCCATGTGGAACATGGCAAAGGAAGTCGGTGCCATTGTGCACAGGACTGTCACATGGCCGGACTGCGAGGGCTTAAGTGATGAAGGAAGCACACCAAGCTTCACGGTGAAGACCAATGCCAAGGGATGCGGTTTCTATTCCGGCAAGGCGGTGAACCATGTCAAGGTCGGACCTTCTCCGAAGTGGATGGCGGACTGCCTCCATGCGGCAGGCATGAACTCCATCAACAACGTCGTTGATATTTCCAACTTCGTCATGCTCGAGACCGGGCAGCCGCTGCATTACTACGATCTTTCCAAGCTGCCGCATAAGGAGATCACGGTTGTCGATGACAGGGATCTGGATATGACAGCACTGGACGGGGTTCAGTTCCATATTCAGAAGGGTGATCTACTGATCACCACTGGTGGTGAAGCCACAGGTGTTGCCGGCATCATGGGCGGTGAAGAGTCCATGATCGATGAGAATACCAATGGTATCTTTATCGAAGCTGCACACTTTGACCACGCAAGCATCCGTCATACTTCCACAAGACTCAACCTGATGACGGAAGCTGCCCAGAGATTCACCAAGGGTATTGAACCGACTGCATGGCACAAGGCAATGGACCGTTCCATTGAACTGCTGAAGAAGTACGCAGATGCGGATGGCATTGAGGCTACCGTGACTGACGGGGATGAGGGATATACACCATTGGTTGTGACAGAGACCCTGGAGCACTGCAATGGTCTTCTTGGAACAGAGTTCAAGCTGGATGAGGTTGTGGATGTACTGAAGTGGCTGGATTTCAGGCCTGAGGTCAGCGGTACTGCCATAACCTGCCATATTCCTTCCTACCGTATTGATATTGAAGGTAAGGCAGACATTGATGAAGAAGTGATACGTCTGCTTGGATTTGATTCCCTTGGCTCCACCCTGCCGCAGGTCACGGCAACTGTCGGAAGACTTTCCGATGTACAGACCAAGCGCCGTACGACAAGGGATGTCATGAGAAGTGCTGGCCTCAATGAGATCGTTACCTATACGCTTGTATCCAGGGACTACATTGACAATGCCTTCCAGCCGGTGGGCGAGGCAATCAGCCTTGCCATGCCGATGAGCGAGGCAAGGAAGTATATCCGTACTTCCTTGATCAACTCTGTTCTGGAATGTGTGCAGTACAATGAGGCACACTCCAATACGACAAATCATTTCTATGAGATGTCAAAGCTGTCTGCGCAGGGCAAGGAAGAAGAACGCCTTGCGATTGTGCTGGATGGTGCCATGAAGGAAGACAAGCTGCACAAGGTTTCTGAACCGGGTGATTTCTATGCCATGAAGGGCATCCTGTATGCATGGCTGGAACGCTTTGGCTTCAACGGTTCCCGTGTCTCCTGCAAAGAGAACAAGACCGATACCGAGCATTTCCATCCTTACCGTTCTGCAGAACTCTGGCTGGATCATACAAAGATCGGTGTGTTCGGGGATGTACATCCATCCTATGCTGCAAAGTTTGATCTGAAGAACATCGTCTACGCTGAGATCTTCCTGGATCCGGTTTTCAAGGCAAGAGCTGGCCGCGTGAAGTTCGTGCCGTTAAACAACTATCCTTCTGTCGGCCGTGACATTGCACTGGTGGTGGAACAGAGTGTTACAGGCGACAAGATCCGTGAGGTTATCCGCCGCAACAGCAGGAAGCTCGTACAGGAAGCTGACATCTTCGATGTGTATGAAGGCGAGCATGTACAGAAGGGATACAAGTCTGTGGCATTGCATCTGGTGTATCAGGCCAGCGATCATACCCTGAAGGAAGAGGAGATCACAGAGGTTCATAACATGATTCTCAATGCCCTCTCCAAGCAGCTTGGGGCACAGTTAAGAGGCTGAGCATTCATTGATTTCATGAGGTCTTCCTGCGGGAAGGCCTTTTGATTGCATTGAAAAAGCCAGAGCGTGATGCCCTGGCTTTGAGGAAAGGATACAGGATCAGAGAATGCTGTCCGGATTGGCAACCTGGTGCAGGATGGTCAGAAACTCAATGTATGCCTTCTTCCTGCGGCGGTCGTATGTGGACCTGGTCCAGTATGCTTCATACCAGTGCTTGTCTTCCATGGGCACCATGAACTCATTGCGGATGATCATGCGTGTATTCTGGGAGCACATGGCCATGGTCTGGTCGACGATGTAGTTGTAGCTGATGACCTGGGTCATGCGTTTCTTTTCCGGATTGATGCCTTGTCTGCCTAAGGCAAGCAGACGCTTGTGTGCGTTGTAGAGTTCGAAAATATGCCGGATCGGGATGGCATGGTTGCCGGCTGTGAGGTAAGGATTTTCTGTCATAATGTTTTCTCCTTGCTAGAGCAGCTGGTATCAGCTATTTGGCTCTCTTCTTGACGGGCATAGAATAACAGAGGAACTCTGTGCATACAACCCCGTTTTTCACAAGTTTGCATTACATAGGATGAATCACGGAATTATCCACAGCTTTCCACAATTTTAAACAGGGTACCATGTACATAAAATGTGCCAGCGATGGCAGAATTTCAACTGTGAGTTTGTGAAAATACATGGAACTTAAACTGCGGGTTGATAAATTTACGCAATCTTGTGGGAATGATTTTGCATGAATTGCCAACCTGTGAGATGATTGTGCAGGTATCGGGAATAAGAATGAACATGAAATACTTGAAAAGGGGTACAGTCTTTGCCTTGACTGCAGGACTGTTAAGCGGTTGTGCCGGGGGACAGGCATCTGTTGCGGAAACAGCATCACCTTCGCCGACAGCGAATGCTTACTGGATCGTGGAACCAACAATGGAATTTGACACGGTTGAAAACTTCAACCGTGTATATACCAACCGGATGTATACAGAAGGAACCGGATATTCAACCGAATGGGGAGAAGCCTGGGACAGCGAACATTCTGCCGGCGTGGATGAGATTACTTATACCGGCAATGCAATTGCGGTATGCAAGGATGGGAAATGGGGCATCTATGACTATGACGGCAATGCCCTGCAGGAGATCTCCATTTCTCCTGCCATGCAGGATTACCACAGGGATTCCTACATGCAGTCGCCGGTGATGTTCCTGGACTCTGATGCAACACCGTTCTATACATACCGGCATTTCCTCTATTATGTAGATGGAAATGATACAGACCATGCCCAGGTATTGAGCGGAGACTTCAGGTCTGTGTCACCAATTGACGGAAGTCAGATTCAGCCGGATGAGGAGCTTCATAACTACTATTACATTGACGGTGAAGTGAAGATGCTTCAGCAGTTAAAGGGAGACTGGCAGTTCACGGACCCGGATGTGGATTTCAGTGCAGACGGAAAAAGGCATCTGCTTGTGGAACTGGATGATGACATGGTCTGGCAGGATGATGTCATTGTGCAGAATGACACCATGACAAGAATTGACAAGCTGACAACGATCGGCAGCCCGGATGATACATTTGTCAACGGATTCATCCGAGTCACAAACCTGGAACCGGAGGCTGTGGAACAGACGGATGCCTTGGGCATGCACCATATCATTCCGGACTATGACAACCAGATCGGCTTCTACAGTGTGGATCTGCAGAAGATGATCGGAGATGGCTGTGTATACGAGGATGCCGGATACTTCGTGGATGGCTATGCACCGGTGAAGAAGAACGGCAGGTGGGGCTATATCGATGAGACAGGCAAGGAAGTCACGGACTTCATCTTCGCGGATGCCTCTGAGCCTTATGAAGGACATGTGTATGTCGCAGACAACGGAAGCTACGGCATCCTGGATCTGCAGAGGATGCTGGATGACGGTGTGGAAGTAAACACTGACCATGTGTATGGATCATCTTATGACGGCGGAAGCTGGAAGCCGCAGAAGTCCATTCCCCAGCAGTCTGTTGCCGGTTACCTTGTGGTCAATGAAGATAATGTACAGCGTTATCCGTATGACACCCTGGAGTTTGATACGAACATGTTTGTGAATAAAGGTGCAGTCATTGCCTTTGATGAGATGATCTCCCTGCCGGAAGGTACATGGTATGAAACAAGCGTGGGTTATCTCTGTGATGAAAACAAGGATCTCTTCACAGTTACGGTCTATCCTTCCTATGTACCTGGTCCGCTTGCGGCAAGCACAACCGGTACTGTAACGGCATTTGAAGACGGTGTAGTAACACTGGAGGTCAATGAACGGTCCTATGATCTGGATCTCAACAAGATGGATACCAGGATCAGCGGTCAGATCAGTGAAGGACAGACACTGAATATCTCCACCGGACTGAATGCATCCTCGCCGCAGGAGGTCATGGAATCTGCACAACGGGTGACTTCTGATGACTACGCACAGGTCAAGACCATCCGCTGGAAGACATACTGATCTGTGCCATCATATCTTCTGTATTCATTCCTTCTTTCTGATCGCTTAGCCACTAACAATGATCGAAGGGAATACACGGGACTGCCGATACGGTGGTCTCGTTTTTCGTTAGGCGGTAATCGTTCATACACTAAGCTGGCTGGAATACAAAACGATCCGGGCAATGCCCGGATCCGTTCAGTCTCTCTGGAAGAGATCTCTTGTATATACCTTGTCCTTGACATCATCGAGGCATTTGTCATAACGGTTTGCCAGGATGCATGCACTTTCCTGCTTGAATGTTTCAAGATCATTAACCACCAGGGAACCGAAGAAGGTGTCGCCGTCCTTCAGTGTCGGTTCATAGATGATGACCCTGGCACCTTTTGCCTTGATGCGTTTCATGACACCCTGAATGGAACTCTGGCGGAAGTTGTCGGAGTTGCTCTTCATGGTCAGGCGGTAGACGCCGACCGTAACAGGATGCTCACTGCCAGGTTCATAGCTGTTGTCATCGCTGTAGCTGTAGTAGCCGGCTTTTCTGAGACATTGGTCGGCAATGAAGTCCTTTCTGGTGCGGTTGCTTTCCACAATGGCCTGGATGAGGTTTTCCGGGACATCCTGGTAATTGGCCAGAAGCTGCTTGGTATCCTTAGGCAGACAGTAGCCGCCATACCCAAAGGAAGGGTTGTTGTAATGTGTGCCGATTCTTGGATCCAGGCAGACGCCGTCAATGATGTCCTTGGTATTGAGCCCTTTGCTTTCAGCATAGGTATCCAGTTCATTGAAGTAGGACACACGTAATGCCAGCTAGGTATTGGCAAACAGCTTGACCGCCTCGGCCTCTG
>OMUX01000364.1 GCA_900314345.1 uncultured Erysipelotrichaceae bacterium
CATTGTACAGTTCATCTGTCTGACAGTTTTGAGCATCACCAGCCATTAAGCAGATACACGTCCGGTGATCACAAGACACGCAAGGAGGTACAGAACACCATGCGGGGCAAGGAAATCTATGTACCAGGCACCAAGCAGTATGACGAAGGAATCAAAGTAGGCAGAGAAGAAGGCAGAGAAGAAGGCAGAGAAGAAGGAGTCCTCTCAACATTGCAGAGCCTTGTAGATGATGGCAGTATTTCTTATGAGAAGGCTGCTCAAACGGCTGGTATCAGTGTGGAAGCTTTCAAGAAACAGGTTGCTGAACTGAAATAGCATCTGCTGGCAATGACGATCATTGTACAGTTCATCTGTCTGACAGTTTTGAGCATCACCAGCCATTAAGCAGATGCACGTCCGGTGATCACAAGACACGCAAGGAGGTACAGAACACCATGCGAGGCAAGGAAATCTATGTATGAGGCACCAAGCAGTACGACAAAGGCGTGAAAACCGGCAGAGAAGAAGGATTCGCCGAGGGCAGAGCTGAAAGTCATGCTGAAGTTTTACAATGCTTCAGCGTCTTATTAACAAAGGAACAATTACGGCCGAGGATGCAGCTAAGGTTTCCGGCATCAGTGCAGAAGCTTTCAGGAAGCAGGCTGCTGAGCCGAAATAATTCCTCCTTCCGATCACCAGGAATACATTAACGAACAGAAAAAGCATATTGGCTGAACAGCATCGTGTACGCTGTGCTGACCAATATGCTTTCTTTCTTTACTGCTCTTCTTCCGGCATCTTCGTAACATCGATCCAGTTGTAGCAGCCGCTGTATTCCTGCAGTTCATCGATCGTGACGCATATTGCAGAATTAATGCTGCCGCAGGCAGGATAGACCTTATCAAACTTCTTCAGGGATTCGTCAAGGTACACTTCCACACCTTCCGGAAGACCAAAGGGACATACACCCCCGATGGGATGGCTGGTACGCTGTACCACTTCATCTCCCTTGAGCATCTTTGCCTTGGCATGGAAGAAACCCTTGTATTTGTGGTTGTCGATCCTTGCTGTACCGGCCATGACGATGACAACCGTCCTTCCATCCACATCAAATGCCATGGTCTTGCAGATCTCCTCCGGTCTGCAGTGCAGATCCTCAGCCGCAAGATCCACCGTGGCACTGCTGGATTCAAACTCCAGGATCCTTGTATCCGCCCCGAACTTCTTCAGGGATTCCCTGACACTTTCCAAAGACATGTTTCCATCTCCTTTTGGGAAGTGTTATACGCCGGAGTATGCATTCCGTCAAATGATCAGAACCTGATCGATGGTCTTCCCATCCTCAGAGAAGTGCAGGAACTCCATGGTATCCCTGACATCATCCTCACCGAAGACAGACCAGAAGTGGACAGCAGCCCAGTCGGCGTTGACAAGGATGGAGTCAATGCGTATCTTTCTTTCCTTCTCAAGTGCCGGACGGTTCTGCATCTCTTCCAGGGTCAGATCCTTTTCATGGACATTGAAGGATCCGTTCTTTGCAAGGATCTTGTTCGTATATGCCCTGTAGGCTTCTGCGCCCCTGTTCCAGGCATCAATCAGACGCAGAACCCTATCCTTCATGTTCTTTCCTGCCTCCGTGGAAACACTTGTCGGATAGAGCACAGGATACTTCTCATTGAGATCCTCTGTTTCCAGGAGTACGGTATGCAGGAGTTCATCCATTGCCCTGTTCTGAGCTTCCTGTTCTTCCGGTGTCTGGAAGTGCATCATCATCGGGTAGGCGGCGTCCTTCACACCGCCCCAGCCTTCTACAACCTTGGCACCATGTACGCCATGATCCGCGAACCTGACGAACTCCGTGACAACGAAGGTGCTGGCCTTTCCGGTTCTTCTGTCCGTATTGGTTGTGGTGTAGCGGATGGCTGTCCAGTCATCGTTGAACACCATGTTGGTGAAGGCTCCCAGCTGCATGTCCATGGCACTCAGGCTGACGTTCATGGCCTGCTGGTACTCTGCCAGGGTCAGGTGTGCACCATGCACGTTGTATAGGCTTTCCGGTGTATACAGCACCTCACCCCAGTGCTTCCAGGCATCAAAGCCCATGTTCCAGACATTGAATCCGTTGAGCAGTCTGTTCTGTACTTTCCTTGCAAGATCTGTCTCCGCCGGTGTTTCATACTTCACCGGAAACTTCTTCAGGAGCTCCTCTGTCGGTACGTTGTATCTTTCTTCCATATCAATGCATGTCATATTCTTTTCTTCTCCTTTTTCTTCTGACAGACAAAGAATATGGAAACAACGTAAACCCACGGTAAACAGTATGAACTTTTCCGGAAAAATCAGCCTCTGCCTGATGCAAAGACTGATTTCCTGTATCAATTCAATGAGATGCAGAAATATATCGGCACAATCGCATAAAACTTTGAGTACCACACTCAAGCAGCTGGAAGCGGATCATCTGATCCACCGCGAAGAATACCCGCAGATTCCGCCAAAAGTCGAGTACAGTCTCACCGATAAGGGGAAGTCTCTGATACCCATCCTTGATCAGATGTGCAGCCGGGGTGACAACCACAGGAATCAGCCGCCTGGTCTGTGACGCAAAGATGTGCGGCGTTGCACAAGCACACATCTTTCAGTCTTTGTGAATCACACCCTTGTAGCCAAGTCCGCGCAGCGTAACGATCTCGAATTCGTTCCAGCCGGCAAACCTTGTTCTGAGACGATTCACATGTGTCTTGATCGTTCTTTCATCACTGTTGCTTTCAAGACCCCAGACCTTGTCCAGAAGCTGATCCTTTGTGAAAATCTGTCCGGGAGAGGAAAGAAGGAAGAAGAGCAGATCAAATTCCTTGGCCGGAAGCTGGATGCTTGTGCCATCGCTTCTTGATACGGTATAGCTGCTCTGATCCAGTACGGCATCCCCTGCCTGGATCTTCCTGCTTGCGGCAATGCCTGCTCTTCTGAGCAATGCATTGATATGCCACAGCAGTTCTTCATACTGCACCGGCTTTGTCAGATAGTCGTCAATGCCTGATTCAAAACCTTCCCGCTTGTCCTCAAAGCTGTCTTTGGCGGTCAGGAAAATCACCGGTACATCCTGCTTATAGTTCCGCAATGCACGCACCATTTCATACCCGTCCATCTTCGGCATCATGACATCCGCCAGAATCAGATCCACAGGCTTCTGATAGAAAATGTCAATTGCCTGCTGACCATCCTCTGCTGTCAGAACATCAAAGTACGGCTGCAGTCTTGCCTGTGTCAGGACCCCGGTATTCCGGTCATCCTCCACCACAAGTATCGTTGCCATGGTCAAGCCTCCTTCGGCAGCCTGACGGTGAATGTGCTGACTTTTCTGTATTCACTCTGTACCTCTATGGATCCATGACACAGCTGTACGATCTTCTGCGCGATGGATAAACCCAGTCCGAGTCCCTTTCCGGAATGGGACTGATCCGCCTGCCAGTAGCGTTCAAAGACATGGGCACACTGCTCCTGTGTCATGCCGATGCCGCTGTCCTTGACGGAGAAGACAATATTGTTTTCCGCTGTCTTCAGGGTTACTGCAATCGTTCCGTTTTCCGGTGTATACTTCACGGCATTGCTGATGAGGTTGATCCAGACATGCGCCATCATTTCCTTATTGCCGTTATATTCCGTCTTTTCAAGATCAACCAGCATGTCGATGTTCTTCTTCTCCCATGCATCGGAAAGAAGAATGATCTCCTGACGGATCTGATCATCCAGGGCGTATGTCTGCACATCATTGATCTCAACGGCAGTATCCAGTCTGGACATCAGCATCGTATCCTTGGACAGTCTTGCCAGGCGGTCGGATTCATCCGCGATGATCTGCAGGTATTCCTTCTGCCGCGCAGGAGGAACATCCTGTGTGAGCAGCAGATTGGCAAAGCCGTTGATGGAGACGATCGGTGTTTTGAACTCATGGGAGAAGTTTCCCGTGAAATCCTTCCGCAGGGTTTCCACGCTGCCGAGCTTTTCCGCCATCCGGTTGAAGGCGGAAGCCACTTCGGCAAACGGCGCCATGTCATCTTCTTCCAGGCGGATGCTGTAATCTCCGTCGGAGACCTTCCGGATCGCGCTGTTGATCATCTCTTCCTTCTTCACAAGATTCCTGCTCATGAAGAAAGTAAACAGTTCCATCATCATGCCCATCGGCACAAGCATTCCCAGGGCAACCAGCGGATCAATATAGGTGGATGTAAGATGAAACGTATTGTTACCCCAGATGATCAGCTCGCTGGCCATGATGGAAAGCGCCGCCGGTACGATGGAGACAAGTGCGAACCATCGGGAAAGCGTATTATTCTTCTTCATAGGATTCCTCCGGAAACAAAAAATGCCTGCATGAGACTGCAGACATTATATCTCATTCCGTGATGCCGAAATATGCCTTCATGGCTTCCATGTCAGCCCTTGCATCGTTGTATCCGCGCCAGTACAGCTCGCCGAGCTTCTCCATGTTTCCTTCAAAGCGGCCGATGGTAACAGGCTCGGAAGGTGCAAGGACATGGATCCTTCCTTCCCTTTCCAGGGAGTCAATCCGGTCGAGGAGCAGGTTGTAGTTCGGGGCTTCCTCTTCCAGATCCCTTAACAGTTCCGGATACTTCCTGTATTCCGCACGGACAACATTCTTCACAGCAGATGGCGTCTTGCGGTACTTCCGGTCTCTGGTGCGGATGATCATGATCTTGTCAAAGTTCTGTTCCAGTGCCCAGTTCAGCGGGATCTTGCAGGCGATGCCGCCGTCAAGATACTTCCTGCCTTCCACTTCCACCGGTTCAGACACATAAGGGACAGTGGCAGAGGCTCTGATTGCCTGGAACATGTCCGGTGTCTTTCCCTTTTCAAAGAAAGCATTCCTTCCGGTTTCGATGTCCGTGCCGGTGACCACAAACCTTCTTGCGGGATCGTTGAAGGCTTCCTGATCCAGCGGCATGAGCTTTTCACTCTCGCTGAAGACAAACTGGAAACCGGTAATCCCATGGTTGTCGTGCAATGCGGTTCTTCCCATATATCTGTCATCATGACGGTAGGTCAGGTTGAACCTTGCGCTTCTTCCGATCTGTCCTGCAGCATAGGCAAGTCCGCTCATTGCACCGGCAGATACACCGATGGTTGTCTGGATGTTGACACCTTCCTGCATCATCGCATCGAGTGCGCCCTGGGTATAGATGCCTCTCCAGGCACCGCCTTCCAGGATCAGACATCCCGGTGTCAGCCCGCCGACGGCTTTTCCGGAAGGAATTTCATCCACTCTGCTGTATGTCTTCATGCCATTTCCTCCTGCAGCTGCACGCCCTGGTTCTTCAGATTATCCTTAGCCACTGCAAGCATCA
Organism: uncultured Erysipelotrichaceae bacterium; assembly: GCA_900314345.1. GTDB lineage: Bacteria > Bacillota_I > Bacilli_A > Erysipelotrichales > Erysipelotrichaceae > Bulleidia. Next base: position 5,343 of record OMUX01000364.1, read on the forward strand.
GCTTGATGCGGTTTTCCTGGTTGACCTTTGTGGCACTTGGATCATAGTCCACCGGTGTGACATTAGCCTCGGGGAACTTCTCGCGCAGCTTGTTGATGACGCCCTTGCCGACGATATGGTTCGGCAGGCATCCGAACGGCTGAGCACAGACAATATTGCTGTAGCCGCCTTCAATCAGCTCCACCATCTCACCGGTCAGAAGCCATCCTTCACCCATCTTGGTGCCAAGGGACAGGATGCCTTCCGGCTTCTTCATGAGCTCCCGGAAGGAACCAGGGGCATAAAAGCCGTACTTCTTCATAGCCCTGGACATGGAAACTCCGACCTTGTCCATGATGTCCAGACCGATCTTTGCATACTTTCCCATCTTCGGTCCGATGCCGTAGTTCTCAGCATCCATGACCCAGTTGGCGCAGCAGTATTCCGCGTAGCCCATGACGCCGGGCATGTTGACCTCGCAGTCCTGGCTTTCCAGGAATGCCGCAAGGTTGTTGTTTCCGGTGGGAGAGAACTTGACATAGATCTCTCCGACCACGCCGACCTTGACCTTGGGTTCCTTCTTCATGGGAATGGATGCGAAGTCCTTTGCCATAGCCTTGAACATCCCTGCAAACTGCGGGATGAGATAGTGCCTGTTATTGCGGATGTCATGATCCAGCCTGACCAGCCACTTCTCCAGGCAGGCTTCGGTATCTCCCTTGTTGATTTCATATGGATAGGTCTGATTGCGCAGTGCCATCAGCTCATCCCCGTATTCCATGGCCGCAAAGATCTTCATGAGCATCTTGGGGGTCCAGGGCATGGTGGAGCCTGGCTCAAGGCCGCTTGCATTGGCTGAAGCCACCGGCACATAGTCATAGCCAGAGCGCACCAAGGCCTTTCTAAGCAGCTTGATATAGTTGGATGCACGGCACCCGCCGCCGGACTGTGTGATCAGAAGTGCCGTATGATGCACATCATACTTTCCGGAATTCAGGGCATCCAGGAACTGACCGATGACGATCAGTGCCGGATAGCAGGTATCGTTGTGCACATACTTCAGGCCAAGCTGGGTGACTTCGGAAGAACCGGAGCCCATCAGCTCCACCCTGTGGTAGCCTTCGGATTCCATGGCGGACTTCACCAGACGGAACTGGATCGGGCACATATTGGGGACAAGCAGCGTATAGTCATTGAGCATGTCCTTCGTGAAATTCGGTGTCAGATATTCTGTCATGCCTTCTGTGCATCTTCCTTTCTTTCATCCAGTGCCGCAAACAGGGAACGCAGGCGGATGTTCACAGTCCCAAGGTTTGTGATCTCATCGATCTTCAGCTGGGTATACAGCTTGCCGCCTGCCTGCAGGATCTCCCGTGTTTCATCTGTGGTGATCGCATCCAGACCACAGCCGAAGGAAACCAGCTGCACCAGATCCATGTCATCCTGTGTCGTGCAGTACTTTGCGGCGGCATACAGTCTTGCATGGTATGTCCACTGGTTCAGGACAGCCGTCCTGAACTTTTCAATCCTGCCCATCAGGCTGTCTTCCGTGATGACCGCAGCGCCAAGCTTTGTGATGAGCTTGTCGATGCCATGGTTGACTTCCGGATCCACATGGTAAGGTCTTCCAGAGAGCACGATGATGTGCCTGCCTTCCTTCCTTGCCTCTTCGATGATCCTTTCGCCTTCCTCACGGATATCCTTCATATGGAAGTCATATTCTGTATATCCTGCATCAATGGCTGCGCTGATCTCTGCATCATCCGTGATTTCCGGGAAATGTTTCTTCAGCATGGCCGGGAACCGCTTGTGGAATTCCTCGCGGTTGGAGATATCCACAAAGTCAAACATGAAGTCGATGTTTTCCAGTTCATGCATGTTGTCCTTCAGTACTTCCGGATAGTATGCAACGATCGGACAGTTATAGTGGTTGTCGCCCATCTCCTCATCCATGTTGTAGCTCAGGCACGGATACCAGATCTTCTTCACTCCTGCCTCAACCAGCTTCATGATGTGGCCGTGTGTCAGCTTTGCCGGATAGCATGCCGTATCACTGGGAATGGAGCCCTGGCCCAGCTGGTACAAAGCACGGCTGGATACCGGGGAAACAACAACCCTGAAGCCAAGCTTTCTGAACATGGCATGCCAGAACGGCAGGAGTTCGTACATATTCAGAACAAGCGGAATCCCGATCGTTCCTCTTCTGTCTTCCCCTTCATCTCCTGCATATTCCAGCAGCTTCTTCAGCTTGTATGCATACAGGTTCAGATGGTCGTCGCTGCTCTTGCCGGTGACCGGCTTGTCGCAGCGGTTTCCGGAGATGAATCTCTTTCCATCCTGGAATGTATTGACCGTTAACAGGCAATGGTTTCCACACCCCTGGCAGGTGAAGCTTGTAACCTTCTGTTCAAAGCCCTCCAGCTCCTGTCTGCTTAAGAGTGCGGACTTCTGTCCTTCCTTCGCATGGCGGAGACCGTATAATGCCGCGCCATAGGCACCCATCAGTCCGGCAATATCCGGCCGGATGACTTCAACGCCCATTTCCTTTTCAAAGGCACGCAGCACTGCTTCGTTGTAGAATGTGCCGCCCTGGACAACGATCCTTCTGCCAAGCTCTTCCGGGCTCGCACAGCGGATGACCTTGTAGAGGGCATTCTTGACAACAGAGATGGAAAGGCCGGCAGAGATGTTCTCAATGCTTGCACCATCCTTCTGTGCCTGCTTGACCTGGGAGTTCATGAATACCGTGCAGCGGCTTCCAAGATCCACCGGCTTGTCGCCGTACAGACCCATTCTTGCAAACTCCTGGACATCATAGCCAAGTGCCTTGGCAAATGTCTGCAGGAAGGATCCGCAGCCGCTGGAGCATGCCTCATTGAGGAAGATGTTGGAAATGGCACCGTCCTCGATCTTGAAGCATTTCATATCCTGGCCGCCGATGTCGATGATGAAGTCCACATCCGGCATGAAGTACTTGGCTGCCGTGAAGTGGGCAACGGTTTCCACAAGACCATTGTCGCAATGGAACGCATTCTTGATGAGTTCCTCGCCATAGCCTGTGGTCGTTACGCTTGCCACCTGCATGTCCGGGTGCTGTTGGTATACTTCAAGCAGCTTGCCTCTGGTCAGGGTGACAGGGTTTCCATCATTGGGCTGATACCAGGTATAGAGGATCTGTCCCTTCTGATCGATGATGACCATCTTGATCGTGGTGGATCCGCTGTCGATGCCGATATGCACCGGACCACAGTCATCATTGAACTGTACACGCGGAACACTTGCCTTCATGTGGCGGTTATGGAACTGCCAGTATTCCTCCTTGCTTGCAAACAGAGGAGGAAGGCTGTTGTAGGTTGCTGTTCTGCTGTATTCATGGAGCTTCTCGACTGCCTGATGGATATCCACCACGGTATCCGCGTAGAATGCTGCGCCAAGGGATACATACAGCAGGGAGTTCTCAGGGCATTTGCCATGAACATGCAGTGTCTTGTCAAAGCTGTCACGCAGGCACTTCGAGAAGGTCAGCGGGCCGCCGAGATACAGGATGTTTCCCTGGATCGGTCTGCCCTGGGCAAGACCGGCAATGGTCTGGTTGACGACTGCCTGATAGATGGAAGCCGCAATATCCCCGGCCTTGGCACCCTGGTTGATCAAGGGCTGTACATCAGACTTGGCAAACACACCGCAGCGGCTGGCAATGGTATAGGTACGCTCTGCCTTCTGGGCAGCCTTGTCCATCTCGTCCGCACTCATCTTCAGAAGTGTCGCCATCTGATCGATGAAGGCACCTGTGCCTCCGGCACAGCTTCCGTTCATGCGTACTTCCACGCCATTGGTCAGGAAAAGGATCTTGGCATCTTCACCGCCAAGCTCAATGATGCAGTCCGTGCCGGGAGACAGCCGGTTTGCGGCGACTCTGGTCGCAAACACCTCCTGCACAAACGGAATGCCTGTCCGGTCCGCCAGGCCCATGCCTGCGGAACCGGAGATGGCAAGCAGTGCCTTTCCATCCGGAACATAGTCCCTGGCAATCCTCTCCAGGATCTCCTCGCCTTTTTCCAGAATGTGGCTCTGATGTCTTTCATATGTGGAATAAATGATATGATCCTGTTCATCCAGAACCACACACTTAATCGTTGTTGAGCCTATATCAAGTCCGACTCTCATGCAAAACCTCCAATGCCAAAGCCATACTATTTTAACCGTTCATGTGAAAATATGCCAGTCAAACGCACAGCACAGCCGTCTAACAGTATAACTGCATTCCCTTCCTGTTTATCAGACAGAATCAAGGATGTGTGCATGACCAGTGGTCAGCCGGCAATCTTCAGCCTGTCTTAAGACAGCCTTCTGTATAATGACCCCAGGAGGACTTCCATGAAAAAGACATTGCTGAATACAATCCTTTCCTGCTGTATGGCATCCACACTGCTTGCAGGATGTGCCTCATCTGCCTCTGCTGTATCAACATCCAGCCCTGCTTCAGGAAATACTGACAGCAGGCAGTCCATGATGACCTTGTACAAACAGTTCGGTATTTCCGATGGCAATA
>OMUX01000356.1 GCA_900314345.1 uncultured Erysipelotrichaceae bacterium
TATGCCTGCACCTGCGGGTTGCGGCGGTCCACGGGATCCATGTGCAGTGTCAGCATCACATGGAGTTTCTCATAGACTTCCCGCTCCGCTTCATCCACCACATCATGAGCAGCCATGAAGTTCATAGAGGCATCCACCTCGGCATGGGCAGAGCCGATCTTCTTTCCCGGACCATAGTCATGGATGATCATGTCGTGAACACCGATGATCTCCGGATGGGAAAGGATCTGGTTTTCAATTCCTTTCGTCAAAGCATAGCTGGCCGGTGTGCCAAGCAGCCTGGAGATGATCTCCTCGGCAATACCATAGCCGCCTTTGAGGATAAAGCAGGAAACCGCAAGACCTGCCACGCCATCAAACGGAAAGGATGGCACGAAGCCGCCAAGCAGAAGGCCGCCCAGGGCAACACCTGTGGAAAGAACATCATTGCGGCTGTCCTCCCCGCTTGCGATGAGTGCCAGGGAATCCGTCTTCTTTCCAAGTGCTGTATAGAAGGATGCCATCCAGAACTTCACCAGGATGGAGAGAACCAGAATCACAAACAGCGGCCAGGAGAAGCTGACTGCCGATGGATGAAGAATGAGGCTGATGCTTTCCCTCAGCAGTTCAAATCCGACGACGAAGATGATGACGGAAACCACAAAGCTGACCACATATTCCATCCTGCCATGACCGAAGGGGTGTTCCTTGTCGGCAGGTTTTGCGGCCAGCTTGTAGCCGAACAATGTAATGATGTTTGAAAGGCAGTCTGAAAGGTTGTTGAATGCATCACTCGTGATGGAGATGGAATGCATGACAAGACCGATGATGAACTTGATGCAGAACAAGAGCACATTGCACGCAATGCCTGTATAGCTTGCAAGAGAGCCGTACTGCAGCCTTACCTTCTCATCTTCCGTATTCTCAGGATCCTGTATGAACCGCCTTACCAGCCATTCTGTCATCCGTCATCACCTCTGCATAATTTCTGTTCATTATACGCTGTTTGAAGAGGCTGTTGGAAGGATTGTGACGGCGCATGCATTTCAGGCTCCAGCCGATGACATACGGAAGGAAGAATAATGCGGAAAGCTGAATGCCGGCACCGCTTTGATCAAAGTATGCCGGCAGAACAAGCATGGCAATCACGCATGCACACAGTACCATGCATAGCCAGTGCATGGTCTTCCTGACTGCCTTGAAGGAACTCTCCATCCACATGCAGGAAACCGCCGCATTCAGAAGGAACACGAAGCCAAGCCATGGGTATGATCCTTCCAGATGGAACAGCCGGATGACAAGCAGCCCCAGGATGGAAAGAACATCGATGCTGAAGATCCTTCTTTCAAGGGTGCCGATGGAATGGCAGTACAGTGCCATGATGAAGCCTCCGATGCCCGCAAATATGGATGCGGTCTGGTATCCCTCCAGCGCATAGGCATACGCCAGCATCATGATCCCCGTATTCACCATGAATTTCTCACTCTGTCTCATATTCATATCCCCCTTGTTCTTTATGCATGATACGGAAGGATTGATTTTTCCGAGTCCCGTTTATGGTACAATGACGCAAAAGGAGAACATTTACGGGAAAGAATCTTGCATCAGACAGGACCGTGGCATTGCTGGATATCCTGGAAAAGGAAAGCGACGAGGATCATCCGCTGGAACTGGCGGATCTTGTGGCTCTCTTGAATGAAAAAGGCATCAAGGCAGAGCGCAAGGCTGTCTATCGTTCATTGGATGCGATCCGCGCCACCGGCAGAACGATCCATCAGGTACGCAGAAACAGAACCGTCAGCTATTACATGGAACATGCCCTGAGCATGGCAGAGGCACTGATCCTGTGTGAAACCCTGGAGGACAATGTCTCCCTTTCCAGGGAAGAAACCATGCAGGTACAGGAGAAGCTGAAGGCTTCCTTGAGCAGACAGGAGCAGGAAAGCCTGCAGGTCATTGTCCCGCCGATGGGCAAGAACCCGCAGAGCGGTGTGCTTGAGACCACGCAGAAGCTCATGAAGGCAATTCATGAAAACCGCTGTGTCAGGTTTCATTACTATGATCTGAACATCCATCAGAAGAAGAACTACCGCAGACAGAAGAAGACATACCATCTCCTGCCCTGTGCCGTCGTGGCAGACCATGGAAGACTGTACTGTGTGCTGTGGTCGGACAAGCATCAAGGCTTTGCCAACTACCGCATAGACCGCATGGAATTCCTGGACACGGATGAAGAGGTTCACGACCCTGTTGTCTTTGACAAGGATGCCTGGATGCGTTCTTCCTTCTCCATGTATCCGGGAGATCCTGTGACAGCCGTGATCACATTCGATCTGTCCCTTGCCCCTGCGGTATATGACCAGTTCGGCAGCGACGTGATCATCACCGGATCCGATGAAAGGACATTCACGGCAGCCATCCGCACCGCCATCACCCCGACATTGATTGCCTGGCTCATGCAGTTCATCGACAAGGTGAAGGTGGAAAAACCACAGGAACTGATTGATACGCTTCTGCATATCGCCGCGGGGCTTGAGAAGACCTATAATGGAGAAAAAGAAGGCAGGATGTGAGTATGGAAGAAAACCTGGATCAGAAAATTGCAGAGCTTCAGACCATCATTGACAACGGAAAGCGGATCGTCTTCTTCACCGGAGCAGGTGTTTCCACGGAAAGCGGAATTCCGGACTTCCGCAGTGTCGACGGTCTGTACAACCAGCATTACAAGTATCCGCCGGAGGAGATCATCTCCCATCATTTCTATGAAGAGAATCCGGAGGAGTTCTATCGTTTCTACAAGGACAAGATGCTATGGCTGGATGCCGAGCCCAACTACACGCATCAGTTCATTGCAAAACTGGAACAGATGGGCAGATCCCTGGGTGTTGTGACACAGAACATCGACGGTCTGCACCAGAAGGCAGGCTCAAAGCATGTGTACGAACTGCATGGCTCCGTGCTCCGGAACTACTGTGAAGACTGCGGTGCCTTCTATGATGCAAAGTTCATCGCCGACAGTGAAGGTGTACCGCGCTGTCCGAAGTGCGGCGGTATGATCAAGCCGGATGTCGTTCTGTATGAGGAAGGATTATCTGAAGCTGTCCTGTCCGGTGCACTGGCTGCCATTCAGAGCGCTGATGTGCTGATTGTGCTCGGCACTTCCCTTGTCGTCTATCCGGCAGCCGGCCTCATCCGTTATTTCTCCGGAAACAAGCTTGTGCTTGTCAACAGGAGCGTTACCCCGTATGACTCCCAGGCAGACCTGCTCATCCAGGCGAGCTTCAAGGATGTCTTCCCGAAAATCAGACTGGAGTGAACATGTATCAGAAACTGAATCTCTATACCCACGATGGCGTATTCCACGCCGATGATGTCTTCGCCACCGCAATGTTTTCCCTCATGAGCAATGAGATCAACGTCGTCAGAGGCAGTGATCTCAACATTCCGAAGGAAGACGGGTGGATTGTGTATGACATCGGCGGCGGAGAGCTGGACCATCATACCCCGGAGAACAAGGAGGCCAACGGCACCCATCCGGATACCCATATCCCTTATGCCTCCTTCGGTCTTGTATGGCGGAAGTACTACCGTGAAGTCCTGGAAGCACTGGACTGCCCGGAGCGTTACTATGACAACGTTTACCAGAAGCTGGAGACCTCGTTGATCCTGGGCATTGATGCCGATGACAACGGCTTCAATCCCGTACAGGATGAGCTGAGTCTGTACCCGAATATTCCTGCTGATCAGAAGAAACGCATCATTTCCCAGGCAAGAACCTCTTATTCCGTTTCCCAGGTGATCAAGGATTTCAATCCGCCCTGGAATTCCAATGAAGACTACTATGATGCATTCCTGGATGCCGTGGACTTTGCCAAAGACATCCTGCTCAACCGCATCGATTCCATCATTTCCGGACTGGACGGAAGGGATTACGTGCTTTCCTGCATTGACTACAGTGCAGGACACATCATGGTCATGGACCAGTTTGCCCCATGGGAAGGTGTGCTCTACAGCCAGTCAAGGAACCCCAAGGCAAATGACATCTGGTATGTCATCACCCCTGCCTTAAGGGGCGGCTGGAATGTACAGTGTGCACTGCTTGACAAGAATGACAGAAGCCACTACCGCCATCCTCTTCCCAAGGAATGGTATGGCCTTCGCTATGAAGAACTGCAGAAGGCTTCCGGCATCGCAACAGCAACGTTCTGTCATCCTTCCGGATTCCTTGCGGGATGTGAAACACAGGAAGATGCCATGGCCATGGCAGCCAAGGCCATCAGTATCAACGAGTGACAGTTCTGAAAATGCGGATCTCATCGTAAGACCCGCATTTTTTCATAGATTCTTCTTTTCCATGGCTGTGTAGTTGTCATAGATCCGGAAACCGAGCTTTTCATAGAACGGAATTGTCTTCGGATCTGAAGGCATGATCTTCACATACAGGAAATCCTTGTACTTCTCCATGATCCTTGTCATCAGTTCATAGCCAATGTGCATACCCTGATACTCCGGATCCACAAGAAGATAATGAAGGAATCCCACCGTTGCGCCATCATCCAGGCCTCTGACAAGCCCGACCGTTTTTTTCCATCCCAGGCACTGATGACCGCAGAAGAATGCTTCAGTCCTTTCACCACCTGTTCCGGATAGTTTCCGGATTCCCAGTGCACGGAGCAGAACAGTCTCTGGATCTCCTCAGCTGTGAAATCCTTTGTCTCGGAATATGTGATCATTCTTCCCCTTCTTTCGTTTCAGCCTTGAAGAGTCTGGAAGCCGGCAGAAGAATGAACAAGGATACCGCTGCCGCAGCCACAAAGATGGCAGGCACCGGCAGGTTCACGGTTTCCCCGTATCCATTGACATACGTTCCGGCATCGGAATGATTGATCAGGAAGCTGCCGATGGCAGGTCCCACAACCATCGGAACAAGCACATAGGCGCAAAGCCGGATGCCCTGGAACATCCCGACATGTTCCACAGGAGTATAGTCTCTCAACGCACTGGTGAAGATGACTAAGATGGAAACATAGCCGCTCATCATGATCGTACCGGCAATAATGAATAACACCGGTATCCTGACCATGGAGGCGAGCATGAGGCCTACTGCAAACAGGAAGACGGACCATCTGGCAAGTTTTTCATGACCGATGTTGTCCGTGATGCGCCCGATGATGACAGAGACCACGGATGCAAGCAATATCACCACTGCCATGACAATGGAATAGGTCATGGTATCAAACTGCAGGGTCTTTTCCAGATAGATCAGAAGATACGGCATGAAGATCTGCACAGCGGTATTGAAGATCAGCAGTGCAAGCAGTGTGACATAGAAGTCACGGTTCTCTTTCATCACGGAAGGTCTGAAGCCATAGATCACAGACTGAATGAAATTCATCCGTTCTCCTGAAATATGTTCCGGTTCCTTCACAAACAGCAGGCCAAGAAGACCGCACACACTGACAACCCCTCCGGTCAGCAGGAAGAAGGCAGGCCATCCGGCACGTTCCACAAAGATTCCGGAAGCTCCTGCAACGATTAACATGGACAACAACGGGAACACATTCAGAACACCTTCCACAGATGCCCTGTTTGTCTCATCTGTGCTTTCCGTCACCCAGGCATTGAAGCTGGCATCATTGGCAGCACTGCCGAAGAAGGACATGATGCAGTCCATAAGAATCACCATGAATGCTGTTCTGGCCAGTACCTGTGCTGCAGTCAAGGAAGGAAACATGGATGCCGTGCGTTCCCGGGAAATCAAGGCAAACAGCATCGTCATCACGCCCCAGATCACATACCCATAGCAAAGGAATTCCTTCCGGTGCCCGAGTCTGTCAGTCACGATGCCCATGACCAGGGTTGTCAATGTTGAGACAAGGGCACTCCAGGCTACCATGCGTGCAATATCCGTTGTTGTACCGCCGATGTAATTGAAGAGGAACAGATTGAATTCCATGTTTTCGATGGACCAGGCAATCTGCCCGATCAGTCCGAACAGAATGACTGCCGTCCATGTGCCTGCACTGAGCTTTGTCTGCTTCATGATCAGAAAATCCCCTTTTCCCTGACATCATTCTAGTACTTGCGCAGATGAAATGAGTACCAATGATTGGAAGAGTGATCTTCTCCTGCATAGAACAGCAGCTAGAGCTTTTTTGTATTATTCAGCTGTGAAAGGAATCCTCAAATGATCCCTTCTACAAAATACCCTGCAGACTGAAGAAGCCTGAATGATTCAACCAGATATGCGTACGCCTCAGGATCTACATTTCGGATATATGAGATTTTCTTCGCGCCTTTCATCTGAAGTTTCACGTCAAGATATTGTTCCGGTCCCTCTATTTTCCGAAAAGTAGACTGTGTTGTCAGAATACAGGATGCAAGATACATGACCTCACTTGCCATAATACCAGCGTTCTCACCGTTGATCCTTCCTTGGAATATATGCCCTTGAATTGCGTTTATTCCTGTCAGGAAATTCTGATAGTCATCCGGCCTGATTCCCCTTCGCCCCATAATGCAAAGACAGCTCTCAATCGTATCCATGAGAATATCTGAAACCGAAATATGTAATCCTCGATACCCCATTTCTATCTGCGCCACTTCCCGGTAAACAGACGCCACTGTCTGGAAGTCATCAATTTCCTGAAAGAGTGTCCAGCAATCAAACATCTGTTTGATGATTTCCAGTTCCTTGCCTATACCAAACGGAATTCCAGTTGTATGTGGTGCAAACGCAGTCAGCTTATCTCCGAGAATACAGTTCTTGTCAGGAACTTTCGCCAGAAAATCTTTGCCTTCATTAATCAGCAGTTTGTTTCGTATAGGCTTATTCACAACACTACGATACGGATTACGCTCAAATACAACATCCAGAAGAATACTGATTTCTTTGTTGTTAAGTGGTGATTGAAAATGAAAGCGAAAATGCCTTTTTTCTATGGCATTGATACCCTTCCGGATATTTTCCTCAACGTCCAGAAAAGGAAAAATCCTTCCAGCTTGCTGAATATAGCTGTCGATATCAGTTCCTGGTTCAACAATGATATCAATATCCGTACTTAACCGTCTTGGTTCATCCAGCAAAAGAAGTAACGATGTTCCCCCTTTGAATATGAACGGCATCCCCGTCCTGCTGATCGCCTCAAGCAGTCCAAATGCAAATACTGTTCTTTCCAGAATCGAAGGATCAGCATTTGTTTCCTTCTTCAGTTCATTAATATGTGTAACAGTGTAATTCTCCTGTGCCAGCATCACCTTTCCTCCTGATCAACATTAGCTTTTACGATACGAGCTATGTCTTTTTCCTTGTTTCTGCGCCTTGCATAGCGAAGCATTCTGATCCTGTCAATCTGGTATCTGTCAAATGCCTGTTTTACAACAGAAGAATATTCTGCAACGCTGTATGTTCCACGGATCAATTTATCGCAGTACATGTCCACAAGCATTTTCTCCATCATGATTGAATGCGGCTTTCCAGTGCACAGCGGGGCTTCGGATATCAGATTTGAGATCACAACCGTCCCCTTTTTCCAATAGAGATTAAAGTCCTTTACCGAAGGTTTCAACATTATGTTTTCACATCCGTTATCCTGCAGGAACCTGAAAATAAAAGGTGATGCGTCTTTTTCAGCCTGAATAAAAACTGTATTCTGTGCAACCAGATGATTCAGAAATTCATTCATCAGCACCGTTTCAAAAACAGTAAACGCAATATGAGGATATTTTCCAGCAACCATTTCCGCAATTTCTGAAGCCAGTCGGGAATATTCAGGCTGGTAGACCGGAAGATCATTTTCATCTGAAATCATGTACTGATCGTATCCTGTCCTCTTGATTCCCTTTTCTTTCAGCATCTCTCCTAGTCTCCACTGATAAGAGCCTATGGTGGATTCAGGATAGATTTCCTGTAAAGACGATATCAGCTGTTGTCTGGAATAGGTTTTATTATTTTTGAACTCTCTCATATGCCACATACTCCTTTATACACATCGGCAATTTTTCTATATTTTGCCGATATGTATATTAGCATGAGATTATTCTCTTTTTTCATACACATCGGCAATTTTCA
>OMUX01000145.1 GCA_900314345.1 uncultured Erysipelotrichaceae bacterium
ATTCTCGAAGAGAATCACTTTGCCGAACATGAAATCAGCCTGGCCTATCAATTGTCCCGTCAGAAGATTTCCTATCTGAAAGAAAAAGGAGATGAAGAAGCGCTGAATCAGGAATTGCGTCATGCCATGCAGTACTTTGATCGCTTCTATGACTGCACCAATCCAATGATGATTGCTTTATTTGATACCCAGGCAAAACTCTACAGCTCACAGAATGTCAATGCCCAGTTAGTCAGCATTGCTCATACCGATGATCTCACTGGTCTTGGAAACAGGCGGCGCTTCAATGAAGAGGCAGATCGGATTTTTGCGCAAGCCTCCCGTAGAAACTGCTCCATGTCAGTTGAAATTCTGGATATTGATAACTTCAAGAGCATCAATGACACCTACGGGCATCTGGCCGGGGACCATGTCCTGATCGGACTTGCCCGCGTTCTTCATCAACTGAAGTCAGAAAATGTAATTCCCGTCCGTTATGGTGGTGATGAATTCGTGATTATCACCTTAGACAAGAGTGATGAAGAATTGGCGGAAATGGCTCAGAGCATCACTTCTTCGATCGCTAAGGGCTTTCCTGATCTGAATATTCCTTCTTTCACTGTTTCTCAAGGAATCGTCAACCATAAGGTGCGTGAGGATAATCAGATTTGGGACTATACCAGCGTGGCAGATGACGCATTGTACGCAAGCAAGAGAAAAGGCAAGAACAGCATTACGCTGGTCCATCATAAAATGGAGCTGAAAAATTCCTGATCTTTTGCTCTTTTCTTATTAACCAGGTATTTATTCATCAAAAAGGGAGCCTCCAGCCTGACTGATTCCACCGTTTTCAGAAGATGATGATTCGTCAGATCAGATGCATTCGCATACAAATCCCGGTTTACCGGGATGACCTTGCTTCGATCAAAGAAAGATGATCTGTGCCTTGCCAGGAGACTGATCCCTCGGATACGGAACTGCAAACGCTGTTACAATATTCATGATGAAGACATACCGCAAGAAATATGTGGATGTGCTGCAGTACCGGCACAGTGACGGAAGCGTGGAGATCCTGGAGATCTTCTTTGATCATGACCATGGCTATCCTGTACAGCAAAGCCATATGATCGGCTACAAGGCAAGCCATACGGGAAACGGGAAATGCTGGCAGGTCATGATCAACGGAAAGAAACGGTATGTTTATTTTGAGAAGAACCATTATTTCGTCGATGCCATCGTTGAAAAGAAGGAAGAGGATCCATATCTGGATCAGCCCGTCATTGATGACGGCGTGGATCTTTCCCTGGCAAAGATCGGCGACTATCTTGTAAAGGATGAACAATTAGACAAGCCATGAAGATGCCGAAGAAGAAATACGTGGATGTTGTGGAACTGGTGAAGCAGGACGGCACGGTGCAGCTGGTGAAGCTGTTCTTTGATGATGAGGAGTTCATCATCTCTTCTTCCAGGTTCCTTGGCTTCCGGCAGGGAGAGACAGGATCCGGCAAATGCTATGAGGTTGTGATCAACGACCAGACAAGGTATGTGTACCTGGAAAAGGACAAGTACTTTGTCGATGCCATGGTGGATGTCACAGAGTTCTGACTAAAAAACACACCGCTGCTGCGGTGTGCTTTCAGAACTGTACGTAGAACTTGTCTTCCTTTGACACCGGCTTCTGTACGGCTTCCTCCAGAACCTTGCGGATATTCTCCAGCGGTGTCATGTCGGTCAGGTAGCCATCCGGATAATGATAGCTGATGACCTTGTCAGTTCCATAGTCGAATACGATGTGACCGGTACGGATCGGGTAGCACTGGCTTGTGATATCCGCCGCCACCAGCTTGTCTTGAATACTCAGGTTTGTCAGCTCCAGTGTTTTCATGGCTTTATCGTAGCACAGTATTTTCAGACTGTTTCATGAAAATGATGAAAATTATTGAAGCCACAGGAAGAGACAGGAAAGGAACAGAACGATGCTGAGGACGCATGGTTTCTGTACAGAATTCCATGCAAAGGGTGCTGCAGGACGATAAAGACGTGAAATATCAATGTTGTAAAAACAACATACTAAACGCGATGAATATCAGTTGTTTCAATATTATTTACTTTTCTATAATGCATAATTCCAATATATTGCATGCCTTGATTCCATATCAAAACGATATGGAACCGGCAGGAAAATAATATGAACCGTTATTTCTGCGCCAACCATGCGGGTTCGTCTGAATCCTGCTTTGTTCAGGCTGTTTTCAGGCTGTTCAGAACATGCTTGACAGTGCTAAAGTTGCCTGTGGTCGTTCAGCGCTTCTCAGTGAATTCTGAAAGACCTGAGACAAACTTCTGAAACAGCTGTGCATCATTGTATTCATAGACAAACAGGATATCTGTCTTCAAGGCAGGGGATGAAATCCCTGCTGCATGCAGTGCACTGCAGTCCGGCCTCATGCTTTCGGGGATGATGGCTATGGCTTCTGTGTGCGCTGCAAGCTCTATGGCCGTCCTTGCATTGTCACAGACACAGAAGACTTCGGGATTCAGATTCTCGTTATGAAAAGCATTGAGAATGAGATCCTTGTATCTTCTGTAGAGAATCAACGGATGTCCTGCAGCCTTGCGGAGCGTCATGCGTGTGCCTTGGTCCTTGGCGGATGCGGCTATCATGCTTTCCTTTGCAAGAACAAGGGAATGCAGGGATGTTGTGGATACAGGCGTTCTGACAAAGGCACCCTGGATGACATGTCTGCTTAACAGCTCCATGAGTTCAAACGTGCTTCCGTCATGGATTTCAAGCTGGATATCCTTGTCTTTGGCAAAGTCTGCAAGCATGGATACCGCCATGGTCATCGTGGTAGGGGTGATGCCGACGGAAAGGGTTTCCTTTCTCCCGGCATCCTGTACTTCCTTCATGGTGGTGTCCGCAAGCTCGAGCATCGTCTTTGCCCGCTTGTAGAGCACAAGGCCTGCATCGGTGAGAAGAAGCCTGTGGCTGTGTGATGTAAACAGTGCTGTGCCTGCCTGTTCCTCCAGTT
>OMUX01000029.1 GCA_900314345.1 uncultured Erysipelotrichaceae bacterium
GCCTGCCTTGTGATATCTGAATCTGCGGAAGACAGACTGGAAATAACTCTCATGCATATGCTGTCCTCCCTTACTGCAGCTGCACGGTCGGATCGACCAGTGCATACAGAAGATCCGTCACAAGGTTTGCGAGCAATACTACAACCGCTGACAGAAGACACGATGCCATGATGACCGGATAGTCCCTGGCAAGAATTGCATTCATGGTCATCAGACCAAGTCCTGGCCAGGAGAAGAGCTGTTCCACAATGATGGAACCTCCGAAAAGACTTGGAATCTCCATGCCGATGACCGTGATGATCGGAATCAATGCATTGCGGAAGGCATGCTTGTAGATGACAAGTCTTCTGCCGATACCCTTGCCTCTGGCCGTGCGCAGATAGTCCCTGGAAAGGATATCGAGCATGGAGGAACGGATATAGCGGATGTTGTTTCCGGCTTCCCCCAGCGCAAGCACAGCTGCGGGAAGAATCAGGTATTTTCCCTGAACACCCGTGCCGGCAGTTCCTAATTCACGCATGCCTCCCGATGGCAGCCAGCCAAGCTTCACTGAGAAGATATAGATCAGTACCAGGGCAAGGAAGAAGCCTGGCACAGACTGACCGACAAAAGCCAAGGTCACAATGGCATAGTCGCTCTTGCTGTGCTGGTGAATGGCACTGTAGATGCCGAAGAAGATGGAGATGGCAAGTGAAACAGCAAGTGCCGTCCCCATCAAAATCAGGGTCGGGCCGATATACTTGGCAATCATCTGGTCCACCGGCTGGTATGTCTTGTAGGAATAGCCGAAGTCTCCCTGCAGGATCGCCTTGAGCCAGCTGAAGTACTGAATGTATACCGGCTGGTTGAGTCCCATGGTCTCCGCTCTTTGCTGAAGAGCAGCCTGGTTGACCTTCGGACCGCCGCTCATGATCTCAATCGGATTTCCTGCCAATGACATCAGCCAGAAGTCAATGACCGTAATGCCCCACAGGGTGATCAGAGCAATCAGCAGTCGTCTGATGATATAGCGCTTCATCCAATCACCCCTTCCTCATTTCTCCAGCAGGCAGACCAGTGTTCACTTCCATCTGCATCCGGATGGTTCCTGAGCTCCGGTTCTTCCTGCCTGCATTTCTCACTTGCAAACGGACATCTTGCCGCAAACCGGCAGCCTTTCGGAAGATTCACGGCATCCGGCACTTCCCCTTCCGCAATCTGCAGATTTTCATTGCGTCTGGAAGGATCCGCCACAGGCACTGCCGCAATAAGCATCTTCGTATACGGGTGCAGAGCATGATGGAATACAGACTGCCCTTTGCCAAGCTCCACTATTCTTCCAAGATACATGACCGCAATCCGGTCGGAGACATAATGCACTGCACCTAAACCATGGGCAATGAAGAGATAGGTCACCCCGATCTGTTCCTGCAGATCTCTCAGCAGATTCAGGATCTGTGCCTGAATACTGACATCCAGAGCGGAGACCGGTTCATCGCACACAATCAGCTTCGGATTCAATGACAATGCTCTTGCAATGGAGATTCTCTGCCGCTGTCCGCCGGAGAATTCATGCGGGTATCGTTCTGCCGCATTGGCCGGAAGACCGACCATGGAAAGCAGTTCTTCTACCTTCTTTGGTGCCTGATCCTTTGTGACAATGCGGTGGTACAGCATCGGTTCACTCAGGATTTCATACACACGTTTCCTTGGATTCAATGATGCATAGCTGTCCTGGAAGATCATCTGCAGCTCTGTGCGGATGTTTCCAAGCTCTTTCGGAGGCATGTTGATGAGATCCTTGTCCTTGTACAGGATGGATCCGGATGTCGGCTTCTCAATACCGACGATCTGTCTTCCCACCGTGGACTTGCCGCAGCCGGATTCTCCGACAAGACCTAATGTTTCCCCTTCATAGATGTCAAAGCTCACATCATCCACGGCATGGACATATTCCTTCTTCTTCGGCAGTAAGGAAGTGTTCTTCACCGGATAGTATTTCTTCAGGTTCCTGACGGAAAGAACCACATTCTTCTCACTCATATATCGTCCTTTCCGCTCTTCCAGCATCTGACATAATGCCCTGGCAGCAGTTCACGGTATTCCTGATGTGCACTGCATGGTTCTCCGGTGTAGATGCATCTGCCTGCAAACCGGCATCCGTTCATGTCGGTATAATTCTCCGGAACACTGCCCCGGATGCTTTCCAGTCTGCGGTCCTCAGAATCATCGATGCTCGGAGCGCTGGCCAGCAGTGCTCTTGTATACGGGTGCAGTGGACGGTCAAACAATTCATGTACCTCTGCCTCTTCCACGATCTGTCCGGCATACATGACCATGACCCGGTCTGCCATCTGTGCCACAAGGCCGATATCATGCGTGATTAATATCATGGCAGTTCCGGATTCCTTCTGCACATCGCGGATCATGCGCATGATCTGCGCCTGGATTGTGACATCCAGGGCTGTGGTCGGTTCATCCGCAATCAGCAGCTTCGGTCTGCAGGACAGTGCCATGGCAATCATGACACGCTGACGCATTCCGCCGGAAAGTTCATGAGGATACTTCTTCATGATCTTCTGAGGATCCGGAAGCCCGCATTTTCCAAGATAGTCTATGGCAATGGCCTTTGCCTTCTTCTTGTCGGGTTCAACATGTCTGCGGATTGCCTCCAGCATCTGGTTTCCTACAGTGAACACCGGATCCAGGGAAGCCAGAGCATCCTGATAAATCATGCAGATATCCTTGCCGCGGATTTCATCCAGTTCTTCTTCGGACAGCTGCAGAAGATCCTTTCCCTCAAACATGGCTGAGCCTTGTGCAACACTGCCGTTTCTTGCCAGCAGGCCCATCAGTGCAAGACTGGTGACGCTCTTGCCGCTGCCGGATTCTCCGACAATGCCCAGGAATTCACCCGGTTTCACATGAAAGCTGATACCATCCGTGACTTCCCTGTAGCCGAAGTCGCTGGAAAAGCGTACCCTCAGATCCTTTACCTCAAGCAAAGGTTCCATTCTCTATACCTCCTGCCATGCAGTGTGAAAGCGCCAGCAGGTTACTGCCGGCGCTGAAATATCTGGTTCTTTACAGCTTATTCACTGAACTCCCAGTCCTGGATGTTGTTGAAGGCGCCAAACAGGCTCGGTACTGCATTCTTGAGCTTCTTTGAAACAATACCAGGGTTGCTCATGAAGTACAGGGAGAACAGCGGTACATCCTCTTCCATCTTCTGATCGATCTGGAGATAGAGGCTTGTGAGCTCTGCTGTATCCGTTGTTGTCTGGGTTCCGGCAAGCAGTTCATCCACGGTATCATCCTGATAACCGCCGGTCCATGCACCGCCGCTGACCAGGCTTGCTTCATCTGCGTAGTAGTCAGACGGTGTGATCGTGTACTGCACGGAGAACATGTCGACTTCATCACTGCCGCCGATGCTCATGAGGGTAGCGAAGTCCACGGTGTTGATGTTGATATTAACACCAACCTCAGCCAGTTCCTGCTTCATGATCTGAGCTGCCTTGATCACACTGGTATCAGAGGAGGATACATAGTATTCAATCGTCTGGGATCCATCCCATCCTGCTTCATCCAGCAGTGCCTTTGCGCCTTCCGGATCATACGGGATGTTCTCCTTGCTGGAATCATAGTAAGGGGAAGCCTTGGCAACGAATCCGTCCGTTACTTCACCATGGCCGGCCAGCACACCCTGCATGATCGTTTCACGGTCAAGTGCCATGACAATTGCCTTGCGGACTCTTGCGTCCGTTACCTTTGTGGTATTGAAGTATGTCATTTCATTGGTGATCGGATCAGCCCACTGAACATCAATGGTATCCAGGCTTTCAATCGTATCCAGATCCTCGGTCGGGATATTGGACATTGCCGGGTTGACGAAGTCGATCTCGCCGGACTGCAGGCCTGCGACAAGCGCTGCGCCGTCTTCGATGTTGATGTTCATCTTCTTGATCTTCGGTGCACCCATGAAGTAGTTCTCATTTGCATCATAGGAGATGTAGTGTGCCGGATCATAGTCCGTGACCATGTAAGGGCCGGAGACTACCGTAGGCTTGGAGAACCATTCGGAAGTCAGCAGCTCATCAGCCGGGATATCCTGCAGAACATGCTTCGGCAGGATCAGGATCCATGTGCCGACGTTGTTGAGGAAGGTGTTGAGACCCATCTGGCTCTTCATGACAATCTGCATGTTCTTGTCATCCACCTTCACCAGGCCTTCCAATTCTGTTGCGCCTTCCGGTGAAAGGTTGTCATCGCCCATGCCCTTGATGGAAGAGAAATCGAAGTTCGGGTTTGCGACCTCAGGGCTTGTCATGGCAAGGATCGTCCAGATGACATCGTCTGTGGTGACCGGTTCCCCGTCAGACCATACAGCATCATCCTTCAGCTTGATGTTGAAGGTGATGTTGTCATCCGAGGTAATCGGTTCGGCAAGCATTCCCACCTGGTTGTAGCTGCTGTTCAATGCAATCAAAGGCAGGAACTCCATCGACATGGAATAGAAGTTGATATAGGTCCAGTCCATGTTCAGCGGATTCAGTGTTCCAAGTGTGTCTGTGGCACCGATATTCAGGATGCCGTCTGATGTTCCGCTGTCTGCCGGTGCTGAGGAAGCTGCTGCTTCCGTGGATGCTGCAGCAGACGGTGCTGCTGCGATGCTGGATGCGCCGCATCCTGCAAGAAGTGCCGCTGCCATCATGCCTGATATTGCTTTCTTGAATGTGTTCATAGTGTTCTTTCCCCTTTTCTCCTGCTATTGCAGGAATACTTTCCCCTCTCCGGTTTTCTCGAAGAGGACGCATGCTCTTGTATCAATGGAACCCATCGCATAGTTCACATCTTCCTTGAGATCAAAATGCTTGATATCGATGAGTCTGTTATAGGAATCTTCATGACCGTTAATCCACTTCACGCCTTCCAGATGCCAGTCATCACAGTAGTAGGGATCAAATGCCCTGTATTCATTTCCTTCAATTCCTGTCAGTGTGATGTAGTGTGGAACGGCGAAGATACATCGTACGACCACCGCCCCTCCTCTCTCAAGACATGGAATCATGTTCGTGCTTGTGACATCTTCCTTTTCCAGGAACTCCGTCTTGATCGGATAGCCGGTTGTTTCACCATAGTGGTTCAGCTGATATGCAAGGAACTGCATGGACTTCTGGCTGGTGCCCCTGCGGTAGGCTGCGCCTTCCGGATTGTACTCATCAAGACACGTATTCCAGACGATCTTCAGGAAATCCGGCGGAATCTCGTTGGTCTTGTACAGAAGCTTCAATGCGTTCATTGCTGCGGTCGGTCCGCAATCATATTCACTTGCCTGATACCCTAACAGTGCATGTACAAACTTCATGGCATAGCTCTCCTTCCCTTTGAAAAACAAAAGCGGATGAGATTGTTCTCACCCGCTGGCATCTACCCTTTTCCTGAAAAACTTAGCAGGATTCCGGTATGACGAAACGGATGAGATTTCTCACCTTGTTACAGCATGCACAGAAACATCCCATTGCCTTCTGGTTGATGACTGTGTTTTTCATATCCGGTGTCATATTTTTCATACTTTGTTTATACTCTTTCACTTTTTTCATGTCAATTGAAATGTTCACGGATTTTTCACTCATATCTTCCCAGGATGATTCCGGAAATTATTGAGATCCGGGACATAGGTCCTGGCCTTGCCTGTTCTTGAAAAGATCAGGGCATTGCGCTTGCTCAGACCATCCATGGCATAGATCTCTTCCCCGCTCTGCTCGAGGACTTCCGGCTTGATGAGACGGTTGTATTCCTTCTCATGGTCATTGTCATAGACAACTCCCGGAATCTTCATCTGCTTGTCCATGTAGTAGGGATCCCAGACATGCAGGTATGTATCATCCATGCCTGTGATCGTGATGTAGTGTCCCACATCAAAGACACAGCGGACTACCACCACAGAACCTTGCTGCAGTGCCCTGATGATCTTACCTCCCGGCTGCATATTGACCTCTTCCCGCTCCAGATATTCACAATGGATCGGGTATCCGGTCATTTCACTGTATTGATCAAACCAGTCCGCAAGGAAGCGCATCGCTGACTTTGTCGTACCGGTACGATAGGCAATGCCGTTGTCATCATAGCCGTCCAGGCAGTATCCCATGACCTTCTTGGGAAAATCCGGCGGTATTTCATTGCCTTCATAGAGATACTGGATCGCATTCATGACTGCCGTAGGACCGCAGTCAAACTCTGTCATCTGATAATGCAGGGGAATCTTCATGTCTTAAACCTCCCGAAAGAAAAACGGACAAGAGCATATCCTGTCCGCCAGTTCTTTGATCAATATCCTGCAGGCTTCACCTGCGTGCAAAAGAAGACGGAAT
>OMUX01000354.1 GCA_900314345.1 uncultured Erysipelotrichaceae bacterium
TCTTTGATTGCTTTCAGTGCTTCATCGATTTCCCTCTGGTTTTCATCATGGTAGAAGCGGTCTTCAGAGAAGTTCCTGCTGAACTCTTTGAAGTTGTACTGGTCCTCTGTCCTGTCCAGCACGGCAAAGTCAATCCTGCGGAAGAAATCCTTTGCCTGCATGCCGTTGTAATCCATCTCCTTCAACGCTTTGTAAAAGAGATCAGAGACAAGATACGCATCATTGCGGAAGGCACCGCAGCCAAAGGCTCCCAGTACCAGATACTGGTAGCCATAGTATGCAGCACATTTCAGCATACTCATGATTCTGTTGTACAGTATGGTTTCATATGCTGACTGGCTGAGTCCTTCCATGCCGTATCTGAGATTCGGTGCTGCACAGGTCAGTACAGAGACAATGACAGTATCATCAAGCAGGTTTCCTTCCTCATCCTTGATGACCTCCACCTTCGGGGTAAACATCATGGCATCGGATCCCATGAATGTATGAAGACGGTCGTTATAGACGTAGTATCTGGAAGCTTCCCTGCTTTCCAGAGAAAGCAATAAGGAACTCTTCCGGCAGAGGTCTTCTTCCTGGGCACTGGCACCTCGTCTTACGCCACCGCCTGGATGAACGGCATTGGCAAGGTTCAGGACAAGCACAGGCTTGGTATCCTTGGTCAAGCTGTGCGAGAACCTTTCGTACTGCATTCTTGCTACAGTGAAGCTGTCTGCGTTCTCACACCCATAGCCGCACCGTCCCATGACATGAACCTGCTCAAAGCCTGTTCTTCCTGCAATGTCCTTCACATCCTCCGGAAGGAGTACATGGATCTTTTCCATTTCTTCTCTGGAAAGCTTCAGAGAAACTGTCTTTCCGTTTGCTTCATAGCTTCCTTTGTCAAGAATCCTGAGGGTATCCTGCAGGATTGCAATGTTATCCATCTTTTTCCTGTTCATCATGATTTGTTCACTCCTTTCCTGTCTTCAGTCCATGAAGCAGTATTCCTGGTTCAGAAACTGCGGCATGGTCTTATCCTGAGGAATCATGGCCTTAAGGCTTGTGCAGAACTCCTTGAGACAGGGCAGCCCCTGTATGCAATCATAGCTTCCCCTGGTGGCGTCTTCATACAGAACAACAATCTTCAATGTGGGTGTATCCGTGACCAGATTCCTTGGATCAGGATCCTGTTTCTGAAGCCTGCGGAATACTTCGATCATATTGCCATATGACTTTCTGAATGTATCTGCATCAGACTGCTTTCTCCAGCGTACATACCGGCTTCCGTCCGCACTGAGGTATTCTGCTTCATACCATACATGTGTCTCTGCAAGAATCAGTTTCTCACAGAAGAGACCATCTTCCGGCAGGCAATAGCCACAGTATGACGTAATGGTTAACCGAGAAATCTTCTGGTCAGAGATATTGCGCTTCTTCAGGACATGATTCCGATATATTTCATATTCTTCTTCGTTGTACAGCATATCGTTCTCCTTACAGCTGCAATGATAAGAAACCATTGCATAATGGTGGTCTCCTGCAAAGCGACAATGTGTCTTAGAATACGATCATCAGCTGCTAACGATGCGAAAAGGACAATAGCGGCTGATTATCCTTGTGTGAGAAACAAGATTCAGCATGGTGCTGCCGATCATTGCACTGAAATGAGAATGATAAGATAAATGATAAAATAAATGATAAAATAAACGTGCTGGAAGGAGGAACATTATCATGAAGGAAACTGAAACACTGGAGCTGAAAAAATCATTAGCGCAGTTAAAAGAAGGCGTAATATAATTGAGCTCAATGTTGAACAAGCATCACAAGGGGACTGTCATCTTCGGGATTAATGATGATGGCAAGGTCCTTGGCATGACAATCGGCAAAAAGACAAAGGCCGATATTGTTCATGAAATTCAGAATAATCTCAAGCCTCTTCCGGCATCTTTGAATGTTGAGGACTATGCGGAAAAAGGAAGAATGGTGATCAAGGTCGTCGCAGAGGGCGGCGATACACCATACAGTGCATATGGGAGATACTACATCCGTGTGAATGATGCAGATATTTTCATGGATTCCTATCAACTGCAAGGCTACTTTGAAAAGAAAGAAAATACATACTCCAAGTGGGAAGATGCTGAAACGGAATACGGCGTCGACGATATTGACGAAGATCTTCTTCTGGACTGTATCAGAACTGCAAATGAAAAAGGCAGGATGGACTATGTTTACCGGAATGCAGAGGAAGCGTTGAACAAACTTGGTTTATTGACAGATACCGGCAGACTGAACAATGCAGGGTGGTATCTGTTCGGAAATGGCAAACCATTGACGATCAAAGAGGCAAATTATCCTACGGACTCCAGAACTGATTTCGGTGAAATCAAGGAATTTCGCGGAAATATCATTGAATGCATCAGAGAATCAATTTCATATATTCAGAACCACATTACTTACAAGTCGCAGATCATTGGTGTCCAGAGAGAAGAAATTCCGGAAATACCAATCAGAGCAATCAGAGAAATTGTGGTCAATTCCTTTGCACATTGTTCCTACGCGAGAAAAGGGGATTTCAATCAATATGTGATCTACAAATCATCTGTCAGTATCTACAATCCAGGCTCCATCATCAACGGCACTGATCCTGTACGATTTGCATCCGGTCAGGTCGGAAGCAAGATCCGTAATATTCTGATCGCGTCAACATTGTACAAGTATGGCTATATTGACGCATTTGGCACAGGATTTGACAGAACATTTACCTTATGCGCTCAAGCTGGTGTGGAATACAAATACAAAGAAGATGAATTCGGGTTTACATTTGTCTTCAATAGGAATCCAT
>OMUX01000047.1 GCA_900314345.1 uncultured Erysipelotrichaceae bacterium
ACCCATGACCTCTTCGTCCCGAACGAAGCGCGCTACCAAACTGCGCTAAATCCCGTCAGCAGGTGATATTATAGCAACCCTTCTGCTGTTTTTCCATAGGAATTTGAAAAATTTGGGCGGGTCTATCTTAGCCTGCCTTCCGGAATGTTCGGACACTGTCGAAAAGACTATACGCGTTTTTGCTTTTTTGCTTCTTTAGATGTTCTGCGTTTTATGCCCTGAATGGTATAAATTCGAAAAAGATCGCTGAAAATATACCCTAACAGGTCGGAAAGTTTCCGGAATCCTTCTTTGTGTTAGAAGCGCTGCTCCTGTATCATTAAAACAAGAAGAATTTTCAGGCACTGGAGGCTGATTGGTATGAACTATGCATTGAAGAACGGAAGAATCCTGAGCGGCAGGAAGGATATGGTGCCGGTAACCGGGAAGGCGGTTCTGGTGGATGGAACGAAGATCACAGCATTGTGCAATGAGAATGATATTCCATCAGGCTATGAAGTGATTGATCTGAATGGTCAGTACGTCATGCCGGGACTCATCAACATGCATGTTCATCTTGCGGGCAACGGAGGAAACGGCAAGCCGCAGAAACAAAGAGACAACACAAAGCTTGTAAACCGCATCTTCTCCAATCCGGTATCCTCCGCTGCAGCGAAGTATCTGGTCAGTGAATATGCAAAGACAGAACTGATGAGCGGTGTGACAACGATCCGTACGGTTGGCGGCCTGAGGGATCTGGATACAGAGCTGCGGGATCAGATCAATGCAGGAAAGAAGATGGGACCGAGAATCCTTGCGGCAAACGAGGGCATCAGTGTTCACAACGGGCATATGGCTGGCTCTGTTGCCATTGCGGCTTCCAGTGTGGATGAAGCGCTGGCACAGGTGGAACACTGCCGTGAGATGAAGACAGACCTCATCAAGCTGATGATCACCGGCGGTGTCATGGATGCAGTTGAAAAAGGAACACCGGGACAGATGAAGATGCCGGAGGAAATGATCCGTGCAGTATGTGACAAGGCACATGAATACGGCTTCTATGCTGCAGCACATGTGGAATCTTCAGAAGGTGTGAAGGCGGCACTGCGCAATGGCGTGGACTCCATTGAGCATGGTGCACAACCGGATGATGAGATCATTGCACTCTTCAAGGAAAAAAAGGCATTCCTGACAACAACCCTGTCTCCTGCACTTCCCTATGCATTGTTTGACCGTGAGGTCTCCGGGGCAACCGAGGTACAGCAGTACAACGGCAATATCGTGTTTGAAGGCATCCGGAACATGGCAAAGGCAGCGGTGGAGAATGACATTCCTGTCTGCCTTGGAAATGATGTCGGATGCCCGTGGATCACACAGTATGACTTCTGGAGAGAACTGGTCTATTTCTGCAAATATGTGGATGTATCACCGCGGTTTGCATTGTATACAGCAACCTGCAGGGCTGCTGAGCTTGCGGGCATCGGAGATGTTACAGGAACTCTTGAACCAGGCAAGGATGCGGACCTGATCGTTACAAAAGACAACCCTCTGGATCATCTTGAGACACTGCGGAATGTTCAGCTTGTCATGGCAAGAGGCAGTCTGATCAGACATCCGAAGGTCAGGCGCAAGGCTGCGATCGATGCACAGCTGGATCCTTACTGCAGTATAAAATAACAGCAGCTGAAAACATATCTTCACAACAAAGCCGCCGGAAACCGGCGGCTTTGCCATGAAATGAGCTTCATATTCACATCTGCATGAAATCAGAGAATGACAAAGAGTTATGCGGGATTCTGTGCTCCTTGTAAGTTGTCAGTACTTCCTGATAGGACTGCACAAGCTTTCCGTTGATGGCATCCCAGGAACGCATCAATGCAGTTTGTCTGGCATTGGCGGAAAGGTGTGCACGGTATGCACTGTCTTCCTTCAGATCCAGGATGGCTTCTGCCAGCTTCACGCTGTCACGGTATGGTATAACACAGGCATTGTTTCCATCGATGGCAAAGTCTGTGACACCGCCGCTGTCCGTGGCAATGCATGCATCGCCGCTGGCCATGGCTTCCAGCAGTACGTTGCCGAAGGTTTCCGTGCCGGAGGGAAAGACAAACAGATCCGCATCTGCGTAGAGCTGCGCAAGGTCTGTTCCTCTGACAAACCCTGTCAGGATGATGTTATTAATGCCGCTTTCCTCCAGCTGCTTCCTGTACGGACCGTCGCCGGCAAAGACAAATGTAAACTGATTCCTGACATTTGCATTGATGATACGGATGGCATTCAGGTATGTATCCAGGCTTTTCTCGCTGGAAAGTCTTCCGGCATACAGGCACATGAAATTCCTGATGCAGAGTTTATTCTTCCAGACACCGGTTCTTCTCGGCGGGGAATACAGCTGTGTATCCACACCCCTGGACCAGATTTCCAGATTCCGGTATCCCTGTTCTTTCAGCTGGTTCATTGTCTGGATGCTTGGCACATAGGTGCGCAGTGCCTGGGAATGAAACTGCCTGAAGAATGCTTTGGCTGGAAGATCGAGGATCTGGAAGTTGTAGTACTCCAGGTATTGTTCGATATTGGTATGGAAGGATGTCACAGCCGGGATGCCAAGCTGCTTGACTGCCCTGAGTCCTGTGGAACCGATGGTGAACTCTGTTGTGATGTGCACAAGATCCGGATGGAATGCCTTCAGTTTTTTGAGAACATCTTCATAGAGCGGAAGGGAAAGCCGGCTGTTCGGGGAGAAGAGAAACGGCAGGCCTCTGTAGCGGATGATGTCTTTTTCGTCCGGTTCATTTCCGTATCGTGGGACGAAGAACAATGAATCGATTCCATTTCCGCTGAGATAATCCCGCAGATGGGAAAGCGTGTTGGCAACACCGTTGACTTCCGGGGCAAAGGTATCGGAGAAGTATGCGATCCTCATAGATACCTTCCTTCCCTGCGGACATTCAGCGGCAGTGCAATGTGTTCACTTTCCGCTTCATGATTGGCAAAGATCATGACACAGGACTGTATGATCCTGGAAGCTGCCGGCATCATACAGCCGATGTCATTGGTTTCGCATGGTTCCTGCTTCAGATAGTATTCGTGTTTCTGATTGATGTACTGTGAGAGTAGTTCTGCGGAAAGCGGGCAGCCAGGCTGTACTTCTGTCAGTGCATTCCTGTCTTTTCTGATAAACCGGCTCAGCTTTCTTTCATATGCCACATGGCTGAAGAAACCCTTGTGGAAGTTCTCATTGTGGGGAAAGGTGAAATAATCCTCAATATAATGCATGACATAGCCTAGACGGAGGAAGGAGATGAAGTTCATGGAACCTTGTTTTTCCAGCTGTGAAAGCATGTCCTCCATGGAATCACGGCTTCCTTTCCAGGTATGGCCTTTGAGATACGTATGCACAAGCAGGTCCGGAAGAATGCATCCAAGCATGAGTGCGAAGCGGTTCACGCCGGTGACGGAGGAACCTGCTGCTGCCTCGGTGATCATAAGATGACCGCGTTTGTTCATCCTTTGTTTTCCCCTTTTCATAGGAAACATAGCAGAGCAGTGTCAGAAATACAGACATGGTCAGAACAAGATTCGGTTAAGGAAAATGATTGCTGTGGAAAGGATATTTCACAATTCTGCAGTGTGAGCGCTTACCTTTGGGTATTCTGTCAAATCCTTGTTTACGGCAGGGTTCGTGAGGCGTAGGATATGACACTGGTTGTCAGGGGGATATGGTATGAGTGCAGTGATATTGCTGGTAAAACAGGTTCTTGTGATGTTTCTTCTTTCTGCAGTAGGTTATGTGATGTTTAAAACGGGGAAGATCACCCTGGATGGAAACAAGAGCATCGGCAATATCCTGATCTATCTTTCCCTGCCATGTGTCATCATCAACGGATTCCGTGTGGAGCGGAGTGTGGAAAGCGTACATGCATTGTTATTGTCCGCATTGCTTGCGGCACTGGCACTTGGTATTTCCCTGGTACTGTCCAGGCTTGTCTTCCATGAAAATCCGGTCTCCACGTTCGCTTCAACCTTCCCGAATCCTGGCTTCTTCGGTGTTCCGCTGATTGTGGAGGTGCTTGGGGAAGAGAGTGTATTCTATGTGGCGGCCTTCATTGCCTTTGTCAATCTGCTGCAGTGGACGTATGGTGTATCCTTGTTTTCCACAGAGAAAAAGAAGATCACGCTGAAGGATGTCTTCACGGCGCCGTTCATGATTGCGATCCTCATCGGTCTGTTCCTGTTCTTCACACAGATTCCGCTTCCGGATATCGTCAGCCGCAGTGTTGGCTTCATTGCGGGGCTGAATACACCATTGGCAATGTTCACAATCGGTGTCTATGCGGCACAGACAGACATGCTTGCCATGTTCCGCAAGAAGGAGCTGTACCGCATTGCCTTGATCCGGCAGGTCATTGTGCCGATGCTTGCGGTCATAGTCTTTGCCTTTCTGGGCGAGGATATCGGCATGGTGAAAACGGCAGTGCTGATTGCCATTGCCTGTCCGGTAGGATCCAACGTGGCGGTGTATGCACAGCTTCATGGAGCGGACTACAGCTATGCGGTGGAAACGGTTGTGGTCAGTACACTGACTTCTGTTGTGACACTGCCATTGATTCTGATGGCAATGAACATACTTGCCGAATGAATTCGTTTGATTCAAACAAGCGATAACCAAGCGGGAATTGCGAGTACCC
>OMUX01000107.1 GCA_900314345.1 uncultured Erysipelotrichaceae bacterium
CCTTGATCTTCTCCTCGTCAGCGACGCTCTGTGTCTCTTCGCCCTCCTTGACGCAGCTTTCCGAGACGCCGTTCCTCTGCATTCCCGGCAGCTTAGGTGTGTACTCGTATCTTGCTTTCTGAAGCGGTGAAATATCCATATTCTTCTCCTTTTTCAACCACTTAAAATCTAAATCATTTGCACTGTTTTGTAAATGTCACGAACTCAGCTTCTCCCACCGGTCATACAGGTGAGCAAGCTCATTGTGAATATCATCAATGTGCTGGTCCAGGGCATTCATCTTCTGATAGTCCTGGTAGTATTCCGGTTCATACCGCAAGGCACGATTGGCTTCCAGCTCCTCTTCCTTGGCCGTGATCTGCTTTTCAAGCTTTGCAATCTCACGCTTCACGCCATCCGGGGAAAGCTGTTTTTCCTTCGGTGCTGCAGGCACAGGTTCCGGTGCCTTTTCCTGTTTCTTTGGCGTTTCCTGTACAACGCCGTTTCTTGCCTCTTCATAGGCATCATAGCCCATGGGGTAGTATGTGGCCTTGCCATCCTCGATCAGCAGGATCGCTGTGGCAAGCTGTTCGATGAAGTAACGGTCATGGGAGACAAAGATGATGGTTCCGCTATAACCCTTGAGGGAATCCTCCAGGGCTTCCTTGCCGGGAATATCCAGATGGTTTGTCGGCTCATCGAGGATGAGCAGGTTGCTGTGTTTCAAAAGCAATGACGCCAGTGAAAGCCTTACCTTCTCGCCGCCGGAGAGCACATCCACGCTCTTGAACACATCATCTGCGGAAAACAGGAAGGATCCTAATACCGTGCGGATCTGCGTACGGTCAAGATCCGGATACTGATCCCAGAGCTCCTCGAGAACTGTCTTTCCGCTGGTGAACTGAGCCAGCTGCTGATCAAAGTAGCCGGCCTCAATCTGATGACCGTAAAGATAAGAACCGGAGATCGAAGGAATCAGATCCATCAGTGTCTTAACAAACGTGGACTTTCCGCCGCCGTTGGGACCGATGATGGCAAGCCGCTCTCCTCTTCTGACTTCCAGCTTGTCCACTGTGCATAAAGGACGATCATAGCCGATGGTCAGATGCTCCACTTCCAGCACTCTTTCCCCGCCTTTTACCCTAGGCGTGAAGTGTGCCTTGAATGTCTTCTCATCGGCATCCTTGACAGGATCCGGCTTGTCCATGCGGTCCAGATATTTGATCTTGCTTTGGGCAAAGGCTGCCTTGTTCTTCTTGTAGCGGAACTTCTCGATTAACTGTTCGAGACGTTCAATATCCTTCTGCTGGCGTTCATAGGCTGCCTGCTGGCGTTCTATGTTGTTCCGTTTCTGGATGACAAAGGAAGAATAATTCCCAGCATATCTTGTCATCTTCCCGTATTCCAGGTCATAGACCACATCCACGGTATGATCCAGGAACATGCGGTCATGGGATACCACAACCACAGCCTTGGGATACTTCTTCACATAGCCTTCGAGCCATTCAATCGTATCCATGTCCAGATGGTTGGTAGGCTCATCCAATAAGAGGATATCCGGTTTTGACAACAACAGCCTGACAAAGGCAATCCTTGTCTTCTGTCCTCCGGAAAACTCCCCGATCTTCTTCTGCAGGTCGCTGTCCGTGAAGCCGAACTTCGTGAACACCGTCATCATCTCGGATTCCCAGTTGTAGCCGTTCATCTCCTCGAACTTCTCCTGGGCATCCGCATACTTTGCAAGCGTCTTTTCATCCACGGAGGTCTTCATCTTCTCTTCGAGTTCCTCCATGGTTCTCTGCATGGCAAACACCGGTTCAAACACCCGCTTCAGTGCTTCACCGACCGTTTCTTCATCATTGTCCAGGGGACGCTGTGCAAGATAGCCGATGGATACACCGTTCTGGATGGATACTGTTCCCTTGTCAAAGGAGGACTCGCCGCACATGCACTTCAAAAACGTTGTCTTGCCGCATCCGTTGCGGCCGACAATCGTTACCTTTTCCGTTCCCTTGATGCAAAACTGTACATCCTCGAAGACAGTATCCGCCCCGAAGGACTTGCCTGCATGACTTACCTGATACAGCATTTCCTCTCCTTCATGAAATACAGGGAATGGAACCCATCCCCTGTATTGTGTCTGTTTCTTTTCAGAATGTCAGGTTGCGCGGTGTTCTTGCGAACGGAATCACGTCCCTGATATTCTCCATGCCTGTCACATACATGACAAAGCGTTCAAAGCCAAGGCCGAAGCCCGCATGCTTGCAGCCGCCGTACCGGCGAAGATCCAGATACCACTGGTATCCAGCCTTGTTCATGCCCAGTTCATCCATGCGCTTCTCCAGCACATCCAAGCGCTCTTCACGCTGGCTGCCGCCGACCAGTTCGCCGATGCCCGGCACCAGGCAGTCCACGGCTGCCACAGTCTTGCCGTCATCGTTCTGGCGCATGTAGAAGGCCTTGATTTCCTTCGGATAGTCGGTCAGGAACAACGGTCCCTGGGCAATGTGCTCACACAGATACTTCTCATGTTCGCTGTTGAGATCCATGCCCCAGAAGATGTTGTCATTGTCGAAATGATAACCGTCTTCCTTGGCCTTGAGCAGAAGGTCGATGCCTTCTGTATAGGTCATCTTGCGGAACGGTGTGTTCTTGACATGATCCAGACGTTCGATGAGTCCCTTGTCGATCATGGAGTTGAAGAATTCCATCTCTGCCGGACAGTTGTCTTCCACATACTGAATGCAGAACTTGACCATATCCTCAATGAGATCCATGTCATCATCGAGATCGGCAAATGCCATCTCCGGCTCGATCATCCAGAACTCAGCAGCGTGAGTTGTCGTGTTGGAGTTCTCAGCACGGAATGTCGGTCCGAAGGTATACACATCACGGAAGGCAAGGGCATAGGCCTCAGCCTGCAGCTGACCGGATACGGTCAGGCTGGCATGCTTGCCGAAGAAGTCCTCGTCATACTTGTCATCCTTGCGGGTTGTGACCGTGAATGTCTCGCCGGCACCTTCGGCATCATTGCCGGTGATGATCGGTGTGTTGACATAGACGAAGCCCTGATCCTGGAAGAACTCATGGATCGCCATGGCCAGGACGGACCTGACACGGAATACTGCGGAGAATGTATTGGTTCTCGGACGCAGATGTCCGATGTCACGCAGATACTCAAAGCTGTGGCGCTTCTTCTGCAGCGGATACGTGCTGTCGCAGCTTCCTTCCAGTTCAATCTGGGTTGCCTGGATTTCAAACGGCTGCTTGTTCTCCGGTGTCAGGACGAACTTTCCGGTCACGGATACTGCCGTGCCGGTCAGGTACTTGCTGACATCAGCGTAATTGCTCAGAGCATCCGTATAGACGATCTGTGCATTCTTGAAATAGGATCCGTCATTCAGTGCAATGAAGCTGACATTCTTGCCGGAACGGTTTGTGCGGACCCATCCCTGCAGGAATACATACTCCACCTGGTCCTTTTCCATGTCGCTTGCGTTTGCCGTCAGCTCGTACAGCTCACGGACTGTCATATCACTAAGCATGTTCTCTGTTCTTTCTCCCTTTGATCAATCAAGAAGACTCAGGCAGCCTTCTTCTCACTTGCCGCATTTGCCTCGAACACAAGTTCCTGGATCGAGGATACTACATCAATCTGCTTAACCTGGACCGTGCCGGGAACACTGAAGTGCTCACTGGCAAAGCTGACCAGACCCGTAATGCCGTTGTTCACAAGGAAGTCCACGGTCGGCTGAACATCCTTTGAGATGCACAGGATGGCAATCCTGCATCCCTGCGGCTTCTTTTCCGGAAGATCCTTGAGATCATAGACCGGAACGGAAGCACCGCTGACACCAGCAGGGTTGATATCGAAGGCACAGACAATCTCACCAACAACATGATTCCAGTGGTTGTAGTTCAGAAGTGCCTTGCCAAGGTTTCCGCATCCAACCAGGATGATCTTCTCATCGAAGTTCATGCCGAGCTGTTCCGAGAAGATCCGGATCAGATCATCCACCTTGTAGCCGAAGCCCTGTTTGCCAAGATTTCCCAGGAAGCTGAAGTCCCTGCGGATCGTTGTTGACTCGATGCCGACATATTCAGCAAGCTCCCTCGACATCACCCGTTCAATCCCTTCACTCTTCAGCTTCCGCAAAGCCTTGAGATAGACGGGATAACGATGCAATGTTGCCTTTGGTACCTGTTTGTTGTTTTCCATATTCATCACCTGCAGATATCATAGCACAGACTTGTGAATGTGATAATAAGTTTATATTTCACCAGGCATCGGCAGGCTTGGATCTGCGGAAACATCCAGTGTTCCGAACAGTCCGTGCTTGTATGCAACATACCCGGAAGCACCGATCATGGACGCATTGTCCGTGCAGAATTTGATCGGCGGCTGGGACAGCTCAATCTCCGGGAACTGCTTCATTTCCTCAGCCAGCAATACCCTGAGCCTGCTGTTGGCCGCAACACCTCCGGCAGTGATCACCATGACAGGGTGAAGATCCTTCACTGCCTGAATGGTCTTTCCAGCCATGGAGTTCAGTGCAGTCTCCTGGAAGGCATAGGCAACATCCTCCTTGATGATCTCATTGCCAGCCTTCTCTTCTCTGGCAATCATCTGGGATACTGCTGTCTTGAGACCGGAGAAGCTGAAGTCATACTTCCCGTCCACTTTCGGTGTAGGCAGCTTGTAGTGCGGCTTGCCAAGCTTTGCCATCCTGTCGATGATTGGTCCGCCGGGGTAGCCTGTTCCAAGCACTCTTGATACCTTGTCATAAGCTTCACCGATGGCATCATCCACGGTTGTGCCGATGATCTCAAAGCTCCAGTCATCCTTCATCCAGACAAGCTGTGTATGGCCGCCCGAAATGACCAGAGCAAGCAGCGGGAACCGCAGGTCATGGTCAATGGCAAAACGATTTGCATAGATATGTCCGGTCATGTGGTTGATCGGAACCAGCGGCTTGTCAAACTCCCAGGCAAGGGTCTTGGCAGCCTGCACGCCTACATGCAGGGAACCGATCAATCCCGGCCCTTGTGTAAAGGCGATGGCATCGATGTCATCCATCGTGCACCCGCTTCTCTTCACTGCCTCCTGAACCACTGCCGAGATATTCTCCACATGGATTCTGCTGGCCACCTCCGGGACAACGCCTCCGTATAATGTATGGACGTTGATCTGGCTGGACACCACATTGGAAAGAATCCTGCATCCATCCTCCACAACGGCACATGCTGTTTCATCACAGCTTGTTTCAATTGCCAGTATTTTCGTCATAAGCTTCCTTCAGACCTCCTAAAGGCTTCACCATGAGCCAGGCATCCTCCCCGTCCTCATAGTAATGCTTCCTTCTGTTGGCGATGATGAACCCGTACTTCTCATACAATGCGATCGCCGGTGCATTGCTGATGCGTACCTCCAGACTCAGGTTCTCACAGTCATGCATGACTGCTTCCCTGACCATGTACTCCATGAGCTGAGAACCCAGCCCCTGCTTCTGTACGTTTGCAGACACGGCAATGTTTGCCACCTCTGCCTGTTCGTACATGATCCAGAGATCCGCATATCCGATCACATGATGGTCCTCTTCCAGCACATACAGTGTGGCAAAGGGATTCTCATGCAGTTCGTACTGAAACTCCTTGCTGTCCCATGGGGAGGAAGGAAACAGTTCTTCTTCCATCCGGCAGGCTTCCGCAAGGTCCTGATCCTGCATCTTCCTGATCATTGCTTCTTATGCACAAGATAGGATTCCGAAGACTTCAGGTATTCCGGCTTCACCAGATGCACATTGTCGGCCTTCTTCCAGAAATCCTTCATGGCAAGGAAGTTCTCCGCAAGATCCGGCCAGACATCCTCTCTTCCGACAAGACGTCCGTCTCCGATGACTGCTTCATCACCGATGCGATTCATGACATCCTCAATGGCCTCCACAGAAATCTCTCCCTGCAGAACACCCTTTTCATATAATCCTGTGTAGACTCTTCCGCCTCTTGCATCCAGCACGGTTCTGACCTTGTCACCCATGCCTGCATACAGCTGCAGCGTGCTGATTGTGGCAATGGGCAGATTCCGCATCGCACAGAACACCTTGGCAATGGTCATGGCAATACGCACACCCGTATAGCTTCCCGGTCCCTCAGAGACCACAATCTGATCAATGTCAGCCGGCTTCAGACCTGCCTGATCCATCATTTCCTGCAGCTTCGGGAAGATCTCCTCTGACTGCTTCTTCCAGCATCTCTCCTGTACCTTGCCGATGATCTCATCATCCTTGATCAATGACAATGCCAGGAAGATATGGCTTGTATCCATGCATAACGTAATCATTTCGCTTCCATCTCCTCAAGCAGCTTCTCATACACACTGCCAACAGCTTCAAACGTAAACTCCCTGGTATCGCCTTCCAGCAGCCTGATGGATACCGACAGGTATTCCTCAGGGATCAGGTTCGGCATGAACTGCGACCATTCAATGACCGTCAGGCCATCATCATCCAGGAACTCATCCAATCCCAGATCCTGATGCACGCCTTCCATGCGGTATGCATCAATATGGTACAGTGGCATTCTTCCCTGATAGATCTTCAGGATGTTGAATGTAGGGCTGGTGACATTTCTCTTAATGCCAAGTCCTTTTGCAATGCCCTGGGTCAGGGTTGTCTTTCCTGCCCCGAGATCCCCCTTCATCAGGAAAACCATATCAGGCTGGGCCAGTGTTCCAAGCCTCTCGCCCAGCGCATGTGTTTCATCACGTGAATCTGTTTTCAGTATCAGTTTCTTCATATCTGCGCCTCGCCTGTTAATTATATACAAAGGAAAGGAAAAGACCACCACACATCGCGGTGATCTTTTCACATCCTGCTTCAGGCTGAAGATTTTGTTATATGCGCTTACGTCCTGCGCTGCTTTGTTCCGGCGAACACTGCCACTGCAAGAGCTGCGATCATGGCAATCAGGTGGTTCGTCAGATGGAATGTATCGGCAGTGTAAGGAGTTGCGGCACTCGTCACCTTGCCGGTATTCGGTGTATACGGGAATCTCGGCTTTACGGTTCCTGTATACGGGGTGTAAGGATAAGCCGCTGCCGGCTGGCCACCGCCCGTCTGAGGTGTGAACGGAAGCGGTGTATCCGGTGTGTACGGCGGAATGTATGTTGCCGGTGTATCAGGCTGAGGTGATGTGGATGGAGCAGGTGCTGCATTGACAACCAGTGTTCCTTCTCTCTTCTCAATGCTGTAGTTTCCGGCAAGGAAGCTTTCCACTGTGTCATATGCAATGGTATTCACTGTTCTTCCCGGTGCTGTAATTGTTCCGATTGCCCTCACGTTGCTCACCTCATCTTCCACAAATCCATCGCCTTCGATCGTAACCACAGGTCTTGTCAATGCACTGCCATCGTATGTCCTGGATGGAGACTATGATGTCGGCAAGAATGATGCTTCCGAGCATGCGGCGGGATGATCATTCCGCACCAAGATATTTTCATCACGATTCACTGTGACAGCTGTAGGCTTCATGTTGATTTCCTTGTTGATCTCTGTAACCGACAGGCCTCGTGCCTGCAGCTGCAGGATCCTTAGGGCGTTCTCGGAGAAG
>OMUX01000332.1 GCA_900314345.1 uncultured Erysipelotrichaceae bacterium
CCGGTGCTGCATATGAAGCATCATGCTTTTGCTGGATATCCGCATGTGCTATGCATACTGCAGGGAGGATCGGATCTATGTCAGTATATGAAGCATACAAAGGAAAGAAGATCGACGTTCACACGGCCGGATGACAAGGCAAGAGGAAAGCACGCAGAGCTTCTGCACAAGGAAACACTGACTGTCCTTGATCAGAAAAAACGGTGATGAGCCGCTCTTTTCATCATTGAGCTTGTTTAGAATCTTGTTTGCTTCTGCTGAGGTCACTGAAATCATCTTCGTCTTCCTTATGATTGTCTTCTTTGAAAATCATGCTTTTACAATATACCGCAGAATGGAAAAACGAGGATACCTGCATGCAGGGATCCCCGTCTTCTAGTTCGTGCCTGATTTGTACTGGGCAAATGTAATGCCGGAGGTATGCAGTGTATTGGCAAGATCCGTTCCGACATAACGGTAATGCCATGCCTGCGGCTTCATTCCGTTCAATGATTCATCGATGTCATTCCTGGTTCTCACATAGCCATACCGCCATGCATTCTGTTCCAGCCACTGGGACTGGATGGTTCTGGCAAACATGGCATCAGACAGACCGGGGATGCTGAAGTCAACGGCAAGACCGAGCTGATGTTCGTCATGGCCAGGCGGAGATACCCAGGCAGATGCTTCGCTGCCATAGGTCTCAGATGCCTCTTCATATTCCAGCTTCTGTTCCTCATAGCTCACAAAGCCTTCTGATACCTGCATGGCTGCACAGGACTGTGAGGAGCCAAGGGCACTGGACATGGATGCACACATGGACTGCAGTCCATTGAGCGCATCATCCCTGAGCCGGACCTTCCTTGCCCCGGTCAGTTCCCCTGGCACATCCACGAGATTCAGCGGGATGCGGTCGGATACCGTATGCGTCTGGTCCGGGTTTGCATCAAGATTTCCGGCATACGTAATCAGTGTACTGTCCTGATTGTCCAGCCAGAAGCTGATGTTCTCGTAGGTATAGTTTCCTTCCTGCAGGTAGGTGATCAGCTGTTGTGTGTCCATGGTGTTTCTTGTCTCTTCCACCATCTGCACGATATGGGCAGGTGTTTCATACCACAGGGCATTGGAAAGCTGCTTGTATTCCGTGGCATGGTAGATGGAGAAGCCAGGCTGATCAATGAAGGCAATGAACATGTTGGGCGGTATGGAATACGTGATGATGTATTCAATCTCCTCATCATTCAGATACTGCTTGATCAGTCTCCGGCTGGAGTCATCCTTGTACGGGTATCTGGCCAGACGGTCATAGTTATAGTTCATGAACCCGATGCAGCAGACGCTTAACAAAGTCATGAAAGAAACAAACAGCTTCGTCATGCGGCCGCGCTTTGGTTCTTCGAGCAATTCAAGATCTTTCATATCCTGTACATTGTATCATTCACTCGCATGCAGTGCTGCATAGACTTTTTCCGCAACCTGCTGCGGCACATGCTCAGCAATCTGTTCCACGCTGGCTTCCTTCAGGGCGGAAAGACTTCCGAATTTCCTTAACAGCAGACGTTTGCGCTTGGGGCCCACACCTTCAATCTCATCCAGAATGCTTTTGGTCTGTGCCTTGGAACGCAGCTTCCGGTGATACGAGATAGCCGTTCTGTGCACTTCATCCTGCATTCTTGTCAGAAGGAAGAACAGAGCACTGTCCTTGGCGATGTCAATGACATTGCCATCCGTGTCCATCAGGGCATTGGTATTGTGATGGTCATCCTTGACAAGACCCATGATCCTGATGGTTTCACTCAGGCCAAGGCTGTCAAGCACCGACTTCGCGGCTTCGATCTGCGGCCAGCCGCCATCCACCAGAAGACCGTCCGGCATCCTGCTGTTCTCACTGAGCAGACGGAAGTACCTGCGGTAGGTCACCTCCTTCATGGAATCCACATCGGAGTTCTGAGTATGCAGCTTGTAGAGGCGGTAATCCTTGCGGTCAGGAACGCCGTCTTCATACACCACCAGAGAAGCGACGGTGAAAGTACCCGAAGTGTGGGAGTTATCAAACAGTTCCAGGCGGTTCATGGGCCTTCCGGCAATCTGTGAAAGCTGCTGAACAGCATTCTCTGTTTCACTTGCCTGGCGCTCCACTGTGCTGAACTTCAGCTCCAGCTGCTTCTTCGCATTTTCCTTGGCCAGCTGCAGAAGCTGCCGGTGGTATCCCTTCTGCGGCTGGAATACACGGGTATTGATGATTTCATTGAGTTCATTGACAGCTTCCGGTCCGATCTCCTCCGGAAGATCCAGTTCCTTTGCGGCAGGGTGATCTTCATAGTACTGGATCAGGAAGGAAAGGAATTCCTCTTCCGGATCACCGTACAGGGGCTGCAGCTTCCATTCCTTCGAAAGAACGGTTCCCCTTCTGACCAGGAATCCGGTAATGGCACTGTACCCCTTGTCAGCATACCAGGTGAAGACATCGAAGTTTCCCTTGGTATCCTGCTCGATGATCTGGCGGTCATTGACCACGCTTTCGATTCCCTTCAGCATGTCGCGGTACATGCCTGCCTTTTCAAAATCCAGCTCATCGGCAGCCTTCTGCATCTTATCCTGCAGCTGCTGTGTGATCTCCTGCGTATCACCGTTCATGAATGCCCTGACTTTGGCAGTCATTTCTTCATAGACCGAAGGATCGATCTCCTTCACACACGGACCCAGGCACTGACCCATGGAATAGTACAGGCAAAGCCTGGTGCCCATCTGGGAACACCTGCGGAAGGGATACAGGGACTGCAGCAGCTTCTGTGTGTTCCTGGCTGCTGTGGCATCAGGAAAAGGACCGAAGTATCTTGCCTTTCTGTCCTTCTTCATGTCCCTTGCAATCAGGAGTCTCGGGTATTCTTCATTGGTGATCTTGATGTATGGGTAGGAGCTGTCATCCATGAACTGGATGTTGTATTTCGGCCGGTACTTCTTGATCAGG
The DNA here is from genome assembly GCA_900314345.1 of uncultured Erysipelotrichaceae bacterium. Classification (GTDB taxonomy): domain Bacteria; phylum Bacillota_I; class Bacilli_A; order Erysipelotrichales; family Erysipelotrichaceae; genus Bulleidia. The sequence goes on from OMUX01000332.1 coordinate 2,951, forward strand.
TTGATCTCCAGCACCAGGGCTTCCTTCTCGCTTCTGGTCACGATGAAATCGAAGTCCTCGATATGCGAGACCATCTTCGTGGTCTTGAAATCATGGGCTCCGGTGAAATACTGATTCACACGGTTATGGAGATCCTTTGCCTTTCCGACATAGATGATCTCACCGCTTTTGTCCTTCATCTGGTAGCTGCCCGGTTCATGGGGCAGGTTCACCAGCTTTGCCTTGATATATTCCCGGTCCATAATTCACTTCAGGGTGACGACAGTCGCACCCGTGCCGCCTTCCTGGGGCATGCCAAGACGGAACTCCCTGACATCCTTGTTTCTGGCAAGGCTTGCATGCACTGCCTTGCGCAGTGCACCGCTGCCATCGCCATGGATGATGCGGAAGCTCTTCAGGCCATGGATCTTTGCGCCGTCGATGTACGAGTCCATCGCATCCATTGCTTCATCCACATGCTTGCCGATGAGATTGACTTCCGAGGGATAAGCATCAAAGATACCTGTGCCGCTGAAAGTGACAACGGTCTGCGGCTTTTCCCTGGGGATGACCTTCAGGGAATGCCGGATCCTTGAAGGAGAGACATGAAGCTGTCTTCCATGCAGATCAATGACGATATCCTTCTTGCGTACCTCTATGACCTTGGCAACCTGATCCGTGCTGCGAAGTTCCACGACATCGCCCTTGGCAAAGCCTCTGTCATCCTTCACTTCCTCGGTTTCAGGCTGTGCTTCCTCGATACCCCTGTTGAGCTTCTGTCTTTCAGCAAGTACTTCATGGTACTTCGCATTCTGCTGCATGCGCCGCATCTGCTTCAGCACCTCGTCTGCCTTCTTCCTGGTTTCCTCCACATAGGCTTCCGCTTCCGCATCCGCCTTTGCCTTCCAGGCATCCTTCTCCCGCTCCAGGTTCAGCTTCTCGCTTTCCAGCTGCTTCTGATATTCCTTGATGGAAGAAAGCCTTTCATCCATTTCCATCTGCTTCTTCATCGAGGCATCCAGCTGCTTTTCGAGCCTTTCGATCAGCTGATCCTCCTGGGTTCTTGCCTGATCCTTGAGGAACCTTGCATAATGAATCACCGACCCGGGAAGACCATAGCGTTCTGCAACCTCAAGGGCATTGGACTGTCCGGTTGCACCTTCCACATAGCGGTAGGTAGGCTCCAGTTTCTCCATGTCAAACTGCATGCTTGCAAGCAGGATATCCTCATGCCGCTTGCCATAGGCCTTCAGTCTGCTGTAGTGCGTTGTGGCAATGACCATGCACTGCCTTTCCCGCAGTTCATTGAGGATGGCAATGGCAAGGGCTTCGCCTTCCTTGGGATCGGTGCCGCTGCCGACTTCATCCAGAAGCACCAGGCTGTTTCGGTCCGCATGGTTCAGTGCGTAAGCCTGTTTTTCAATATGTCCTGAAAAAGAGGAAAGGCTTGAAACAACGGAGGAGTCATCACCGATGTCTTCATAGATGCCGGAGAACACAGGTAAAACAGCAGACTCTGCTGTAACCGGCATGCCGCAGTATGTCATCAGGGAAAACAGACCGATGATCTTCATGGAAACGGTCTTTCCGCCGGTGTTAGGTCCGGTGATGAGAAGCACATGCTTCGGATCGGAAAGACGGTAGTCATTCGATACAACCTTCTTTGGATCAATGAGCGGATGTCTTGCTTTCTTCAGATCAATGACCTTTGATGCAGAAAGCCTTGCGGCCGTGGCATCATGTTCTTTTCCCCATACAGCCTTGGCATTGAGTTCATCGAGAATTCCGCAGGTCACAATATTGCCGGTTTCCTCTTCTGCAATCTCTGCTACTTCATTGCTCAGATCCTTGAGGATTTTCTGGATTTCTTCCTTTTCCCTTGCGGCAGCTTCCTGCACATGGTTGTTGGCTGCGGCCACCATGGGCGGCTCGATATAGCTTGCCTGTCCGCTGGCGGAGTCTCCGTAGAAAAGTCCGCCGAGACTGTTCTTCTCGCTTGCCTTTACCAGCACAACGGCTCTTCCTGCACGGTATGTGACAATGGAGTCCACGATGCTGTCGCTGTGGCTTGCCATGAAGCGCTGCACAGCACTGTTCACTGCCGCTTCCGCTGAGAGCTTCTCACGGCGGATCGCTCTGAGCCCGGGGCTTGCCGAATCCAGCACTTCCCCGTATTCATCAATGCAGCTGCGGATTCTCCTTGCGGTTCTTTCATGAATGCTCAGTGAGGAAAACAGATCATCCAGTTCTGCATGATCTTCAGAAGGAAGTGCCTTCCACCAGCCATGCATGGCCTTGATGCCATCGATAAGCCTTGCCTCGCTGTTCAGTTCGGCTGCAGAAAGGATCCTGCCTTTCTTTGCATTGGCAAGGGTCTGCGTGATGTCCGTAATACCCATGAAAGGAAGCGGACCATAGGATACAACAGCCGCAAGCATCTCCCGGATCCGTTCGTTTTCCCTTCTCACAATCAATGGTTCATAGCTTGGCTGAAGTTCTTCCAGACGCTTTCTGCCAAGGGAAAAAGAACAGCTGTTCAGCATCTGCTGCTTAACGACATTCAGTTCCAGAATGTTCTCCAGAC
>OMUX01000132.1 GCA_900314345.1 uncultured Erysipelotrichaceae bacterium
GTCTCCAGAACTGTTATTTTACATTCGTGCTGCATACTGCTGCCTCCTATAAATCCGTACTTCTTTCCACACTATAAAGACTCACGCCTTCAGGTCGAAAGTCCATCTGGATTTCCCAGAACTCCACGCCCTGCTCGGCAGCCCTGTGGATCGTCTCCAAGACCTCCTCATAATTTGTGGAGCGCAAGCGTTCTTTGCGTTCGGTAATGCGATACTGATACACCTGCAGGAAAATTGCCCTCTCGTGCTCCGAAAGAGAGCCTGCCAGCTCGTTCACGTGCTTCACCATTCGATCAGTCGATGAGAACGGCTTCGGCGGCAGTGTCTTGATGCTCTCACCGTATTTCACATTGATGGTAGTGAGCGGCGTCTTTACCTCAAGGTATGTATCGCCAACCTTAAAGTCCAGCTTGGAAATGCCGAGCTTGACCTCTCTCTGTATATCGTCATACTCCGCCACAATTTTATCCAGCTCATACTCACGGAAGAAATGCTCCACCAGTCTGTTGGAGAGAATCTGATTGATGCCCACCCAGTTATCATCATCCGAAAGAAGCACTGCCTCAATGTCATAGTGTAGCTTACGTTTCGGATCAGGATGATAGGAAAGCAGACAAGGCAGATTCTTATTCTCCACGTCTCCGATCCTGTTGGTGGTCGGTATATGCGCGATCAGCTCTTCACCGTCGATCTGAACGACGGCGGTGAACTGGCTCTTTCTTTTTAACATTGTGCCTCGGATAAGAGGCTCGTCAAATTGGTACATTCGTTACTCACTCTTTCTGCTATTCAAAATGCTCTGCCACTATGTCATCGAGCTGCATAAGTCGCTACCTTAAAATCCTTACTCACAGAGCTTCTCATAGGCCTTCTTTACGATACCGGCCATCAACTTCCTGCGCTGCTCAAGGAAATCTGGATATGACATCTTTTCAAAATCGACCGGCAGAGCGTTTTCGGCGCAGGTCTTTTTATACCCATCCTCGCCAAGTTTCTGACGGTACCTGTCAACATACTCAGCTGGTGGATCATCGGAAATATCGATATTCGTGTTGTAGTCCAGATATGTGAAGTTCGCTATCTGGTTCCGGTCACGGTCACTTGTATATCCAATGCCGGTCAGGTAATTCTTCGGGAATATATGGTGCTTATCGATTGCCTTCTTATCTCCGCTGGCTCCCGGTAGGAGCTTTGCCGCAAGTGTTGTCGTGCTGAACAACATCGGCGTCCCCAAGACATTGAGAGCTGCAATATACCCAAACCATGCGGGAGATGTGGCAGCCGCACTCATCAAGTCTGCTGGCAGAGTAAGATTGAAATAGTCATCTGAAAATCTGGTGGCAATGACACCGTCCAGATAAGAGACGAACTCATCCGCAGTACGCACATTTCTCAAATCGGCAAACTGCTTCTCTACCTCGGACTCTGTGGAGCCGGTGTAGAAGTATGTTATTGTCGACATAAATATCCACTTCTTGATGACCTTCTGAAGCGTAACCGGCGGAACCTTATAATCATATTTTCCTATCAGGTAAAGGACATAGCAGAACACAACCGCATTCGTGGAGGCAACGATGCTGCCATTCACATACCCGGCATCAGCAAACAAGCCCATGAATGCATGCCAGTTGTTGAGGTTTGTAACCTCATCCAGCGCATTCTTGAACTTCGTGAGATTGGCATCCATCTCTTCTTTTGTCACAGCACCGGTTTCGAGGTTTTTGCCGCGCATAAGCATGTAAGCATAGCGCAGGCGGGCACGACGGAAACCGACCGCTACAGCCATACGGATGAGGTGCGATGGATCAGCCTTCAAGATAAAGTTGTACGAGGTGCCGTCCTTCGGAATGCGGGACTCGGCACAGAACTTATCGATCTTATCGTGCACATCATTATCATAAACAGCGAGAAGCGTCTCTATGAAGTTCTTTTCAGTCAGCTTCTGGCCTCCAGAATTTACACGCACAAAGACCTCTGCCACGTCCTCCTCGGTCGCCTTAGCGTTAATGCGGAGCGTAGGCAAAGTGTATATCGACAGGTTGAGCAGGTCGTTCAGGTTTGTTTCGATTGCTTCCTCTTCTTCATCAGTGAGGAGAGCCTTGCCGTTTCGCTCTCGACCGGCGTTACAATCTTTTATAAACTGCCTGCGGAACTTCGGGACATCATGGTTTGCGTCGGCCTCAAATACAGCGCTGATTCCACTAATCCACTCCGGATTCCGCTCGTAAGCCTCCGTCCACACCGCAAACTCACGGGTAAGAGGATTAAAAGCAATACGAATCTGTCGCTCAGAATAGTTCTTGTCCTTGACCTTAATTCCGGATATAGCGGCTAAAAGAGCCGTCAGACGCTGCTGACCATCAATTACCAAATAGTCCGGCTGGATGTATGTCTTATCATTCGTGCCAATGTGGTTTATGGTCTCATAGCCATCGGGAGACTGCCATAGCATGATATAACCTATCGGATAGCCCTTCAGCATCGAGTCCAGCAAATCACGTGCCTTGCTGTCTTTCCAAACAAACGGACGCTGAAGGTCAGGAAGGCCAACCTTACCGTTCTTCACATCACTAAGCAGATCACCGACCTTGCTCGGAATGTTATCAAATAATTCTTTTCCCATAAATGTGTACCTTCCTAACCTGTTTTATCGTTTTATCCTAAAATGAGAACTATTTCAGCAACTCTTTTAACGGAATTCCATCTTCTGATTTCCAAGCTGTTAAACCGTTTGTACTCGCACCTGTGACAAAATTGGCCGCTGTAGAAGCACTTTTGAAGATAACGTCTTTGGTGACGACACCATCTTTCACGTATTCAGCGCGATACTTTTCGATAGTATTCGCTCCTCTAAATTTTTCAGAATGCGCCACTTCATCAGAAACGACCGTACCTTTTTTCACAATAAATTTCTTTGAGTCTGGATCATATTCACCAACAGCCTCGATTTTAGAATTTCTTCTTTTAAGAAAAACCTTCATTTACAGCACCTCCTGTTTTATATATTTTTACAGTATTCATCTAACTCCTCATAAAACCGATCAAACAGGTCTTCAGAATTTGCCATAGGAACCTTTATATTCTTTACAAAAGCGCCGAAAATAAGATTCTTTATACCCGTCGTATTGTTTTCAAGGTTAAAGAAATACCCGCGAGTATACAGCAATAGCAAGTAATTATAGACGAACTCAGCATACTTGGGCTCTTTGAGCCGAATAACCCGGCAAAAGTTTGTGCATAATACTGGCAATTCCATATCTTCCAGTGTCTCTTTCGTAATAAAGCAAATTCTTCCTGTTGACTGGATCGGACTGCCTCCCGATATTTCCACAATAATGTCATTAGGCATAATAAGTTTTTCTTTGATGTGTTTCTTCTGCACGTAACGTACAGGCACATCATCGTAATACGCCTTAGCCACATTAGGAATATCTGTTCCTCTTATGCACTTAATTGGCTGATCATAACGCCCTTCTATATTTTCTTTTCCCCACTCTCCGCCAAGGGTAGTATCAATAAGATCCTCCAGTGGTGTAAGCTCAATTTCCTTGGGCATCTCCCCATATTCAGTTTGATGGTTACCAGCCGAGACAAGCGGAAGTTCAAAATCAACGAACCATTTGATGAGAAGATTTCGCGCATATGAACTTCGAACCGTCCGTACTAAGCCTGCCCGCTTCTGCGCTAATTTTTTTAATTCCACATCCATTGGAAGCGAATAATCATGGAGAAGCGGATATCTCATTTCGAAGTATAGTCCCGGTTTAATCATGTTTTCATTTTCGATTACATCACTAAGTGGAACTTCTACAGCGAATTCAGGTATATCCTTTCTCAGATTTACTGCATCAACGATCAAGAACAACGGTACCGTCCCGCAATACTACGTCGAGGACGACCACGAGGCGATCATTCCAAAGGAGCTCTTCATGCAGGTGCAGGCCGAGCTTGTCCGCAGGCGCGTCGTTCACACGAGCCCATCTGGCAAGAAACGCAGCTTCTCCTGTAATCACTGCTTTGCCCAGATTGTTTTCTGCGGCGAGTGCGGCGAGCTTTACCGTCGCGTCCACTGGAACAACCACGGCTGCAAATCCATCGTCTGGCGCTGCATCAGCC
>OMUX01000322.1 GCA_900314345.1 uncultured Erysipelotrichaceae bacterium
TATTTGAAAGAGGCTAAACACGAAAAAAGCCTCCAAATCAAGGCTTTTTTCAACTGCTCAAGCTAATTCAGCAGTCTGTGGCTAGAAAATCACACCGGGAATTCAAGGTTATCGATCGTTTCCTGCAGGTCTTCCGCATCACAGCCGATGAACGCAGCAGCTTCCTCAATGGTATCGAAGACACCGCCCTCGCCTGCATCACTGAGCTGCTGGAATCCGGCATCCCATTCTTCCTTTGCAATCGGAGCATGGTAGATGGTCGGGTCGCCGTTTTCATCCACGATGCCGAAGCGATCCCAGTAGTGTACCCATGTGCCTGTGTTTTCCTGTGTGGTATCGGTCCATCTGTCTGCCGTTGCCTGATCAACGATGGTATAAGCATAGCCGCCCTGGGAGACAACTGCGGAGGAGAACTCCACGGTATCCTTCAGAAGGTCTTCATTCATGAAGCGCTTGCCCTGGTTGTTGACCCAGAGGATCGGTGAATTCAGGGTCAGCTGGGATACGGTCTCATCTCCTGCATTCAATGTAACGACACCATGGTTCATGGTCAGAAGATCACCCCCTGGAGGCACCGATGTCCCACATCATGTCCACACCCGGCAGTTCAGCACCGGCCATGACCATGGCGTTGCTGTAAACCTCCTCGCCAAGCACTTCCTTCATCAATGCTGCATTGTTGGCGAAGGATCCGGTGGAGACAACGACGGACTTTGCATTGACAGTCAGTGTGCCGCCGTCTTCCTTTGTGCATTCAGCGCCTGTGACATTGCCATCAGCATCTGTCAGGATCTTTGTGGCGGTTGTACTGTAGCGGATCTCAACACCGTTGTCATCCAGTGCCTGGCCGATGTAGGTGAAGGGATCGGCGTTGTTCCATCTGTGGTAGACGGTTTCCGTGTCAAAGTGTGCAATCTGCTGAGGCTGCTTGGAGAGGAAGAATCCCACGCCATGGTTCAGCATGTAGGAAACAGTGTTCTTTGCCTCAGAGATGAAGGTACGGATGAGCTTGGAGTTGCCCATGTTGTTGTTCCGCTCCTGGAAATGGTTGTACCAGTATGCTTCATCCGTTGTTTCACCGTCTTCGCCATAGCGGTCCTTCTGTTCCACGGAGCCGACAGCGAACATGCCCTGGGCTGCGTTGCCCATGCCGCCGAGGGTTTCGGTAGCTTCCACACCCAGAACCCTGGCACCGGATTCAGCAGCCTTCAGTGCTGCAACGGAACCGGAGGCACCCATGCCGATGACAAGCACATCGGTATCGACAGTCTCATCCTCGCCCTTGCTTTCTTCCTTTGCGGCAGCGATGGCATCCATGTCATAGCCTGCCTCTGTCATGATTTCCTTGACAGCATCCGATACGGCATTCCTTGTCATGGTTGCACCGGATACCACATCGATGTCATAGGTCTGTCCGTCGATGACTTCCTGGGCAAGGCCGTCCGCAGCATCCTTGCCATAGCCATCGGACTGCGTGCCTGCATCAACCGTAACGTCGGTGATCTTTCCGCCTTCAATTGTGACGGTGACCGGAACGTCTCCGTTGCCGAAACCTGTTCCTGTGGCGTTGTACGTACCGTCCTTGACGGCACCTGCGGCAGTGGTGGTTTCCGCTGCGGGCGTTGTTTCTGCAGCAGAAGATGTGCTCTGCGAGCTTCCTGCGCATCCGGCAAGATTCCCGCAGACGGCAGCGATGGCTAATAAGGATGCCAGAGCCGCCCTGTTCGTTGTTTTCCAGTTCATTTCTTTTCTCCCTTTTTACGCTTGCAGTCTATGGCTTTGTGCACTTGTGAACAATGTTGACAACCGTGCAGAAAAGTGGCGGATTCTTAGATCCATGAAAGAAAAGAATGATATGATTCCGGTATGAATACACCGGTCCTGTCAAAGGAAGAAAGAGGTACCTCCGCATATCTGAGCATTCTCTGGGTCCACCATCCCTGCAGCCTTCAGCTTGGCAATATGAAATACCGCTGTCAGAAGAACGATGTCATATTATGCAGACAGGGAATTGTCTATGATGCAGGAAAAGCAGACCAGCTCAGTGCGTTTTCCTTTTCCCCGGACTGGTTTGACGATCTGTTTCACACACAGATCAGCGACTGCCGCATCCTGATGGATTTCCTGATGAGTGAAACAGGAAACCAAGAGCATCTATTCTTCCGCTGCCAGAAGGATCCGGATCCTGTTGTCTACCTGGAACAGCTGCAGAAGGAGCTGGAAATCATTGACGATATTCATGTCAAGAAGATGTCGCATCTTCTGATCATCGCCATGATGACAAGCCTGGAGCGCAGTCATCATGAAACACTCATCGTAAACAACAGCACGATGGTCTCGGACAACCGCTTCGGAAAGATCCTGAAGTACATCGGGGATCACTACAATACCTGCACACTGAAGGAAACAGCAGAGGTGTTCGGCTATCAGCCGGACTATCTTTCACAGCTGTTCCGGAAAGTCACAGGACAGACCTTCACGGAAAAACTTCGTTCCATACGCATGGAGGAGGCAAGAACCATGTTGTTGTCCTCCGATATTTCCATTTAAGAGATTGCAGGAACCGTCGGTTTCCATGACAGAAGCTGGTTCATCCGTCATTTCAGACAATCCTACGGCATGACACCGGGTGCCTACCGCAGACAGTACCGGAATGAGAAATGAAGCTGAAGGAAAGGAGTGCAGCTGCACTCCTTTGTTGACTCACAATGTGATCTGAGCTTCTGCACAGCCTGCCTTCTGGCTGACTGCCTTGACGGTGATCGTTGTCCCTTCTTTGGCCTTGATGAGCCATACTGCTTTCTTCCTTGCCTTTGCACTTGCAAATGTTGTCAGATTGCCATAGATGGCACCGGTCTGTGTCTGGCTGTAGCCCTGCAGATGGCCAAGCTCCTGTTCTTCCTTTCCGGAAATCAGTGTTCCGCCGGAAAGAACTGCCTTGACCGGGGATACCGTCTTGTTTGTCATGGCGGACTCTGTCAGGTTTGTCGGAAGATACCCGAGGTTTCCGATGACTGCTGTTACTTCATAGACGCCTTCTGAAACCTTCCTGGCACTGAGGGAATCCACACAAAGATGCGGCATGGCCTGGATATAGCGGAGGTTGAACTTCGTATCATGTTCGCACTCATTCAGAAGCAGGTTTTCCGGAGGGTTCTGCAGGGTGAACTTGGTATTGAAGCCGCCGAGCAGCACCTTGCCGAAGACAGGATGTTCATATTCCTTCCATGGCATGAAGTACTGCGGGGCATTTTCCTTCACCCATGCCATGACGGCATGGAACCGTTCCAGACGCTTTTCATCGCTTTCCTTCTTCCGGCTGCCCCAGTCATAGGGAACACCTGCCTTTGAAGCAATGTCCCAGAATTCCATGGTATAGGCAGGGATGCCCTGGGACTGATAGAACCAGTCATCCAGTGCACCGGAGTCATAGTTGACCTGATCATCCATGAAG
>OMUX01000417.1 GCA_900314345.1 uncultured Erysipelotrichaceae bacterium
AAATGCGAATGTAGTTCATACGGATTTTACCAGCAACGTGGGCACGGATCTCCATACCATTCTGAAGCTTCACCTTGAAGTTAGCGTTAGGAAGAGTCTCTTCGACGATGCCATCCATTTCGATAACGTCTTGTTTTCCCATTGATTTTTCCGTTTCAAAATAACCAGTCCCGATACGGGCCAAAATAGTATACCCGTATCGGTACCGATTATGCAACCTTTCCTAAAGCTTTTTTTACCTGAGCAAAGGTATTTTCTGCACTGACAGAAGCATCAATGTCGCTGACGACTCCCTTTTCACGGTAGAAGTCGATTACCGGCTTTGTGCTCTTGTCGTACTCATCCATGCGCACCTTGAGCTGTTCAACGGTGTCATCCCTGCGCTGCTGCAGCGGACTGCCGCATACATCGCAGATGCCTTCCACCCTGGACGGCTTGTTCTTGATGTGATAGATTGCCTTGCACTTCGGACAGACCCTCCGGCCTGTAATGCGGTCAACCAGTACATCCCATCCGACGTTGAGTGCGAGTACTGATTCCACCGGCTTGCCGATGCGTTCGGTGATCTTCTCGAAAGCCTCAGCCTGCACCAGTGTGCGGGGGAAGCCATCCAGGAGATAACCCTTCTTGCAATCCGGCTCCTGAAGCCTTTTCTCAACCATGGCATTGATCAGGTCATCCGGAACAAGTTTCCCTGCATCCATGTAACCCTTAGCTTCCTTGCCAAGTTCTGTTTCGTTCCTCACGTTCTCACGAAGCATGTCGCCTGTGGAAATATGAGGGATGTCGTATTCCTTGAGGATCAGATCGGACATCGTGCCCTTTCCTGCTCCTGCAGGACCCATGATCAGAATGTTCATGACAATTCCTCCTGAACTTATTTTACTTCAGGAATCCATGGTACTGCTTCTGAGTTAACTGACCTTTAAGCTGAGCAACCGTCTCCATTGCAACACCCACAACGATGATGATTCCGGTTCCGCCCAGAGAGACGGATGTCGGCAGCGAAGTGAACATCGGCAGAAGATACGGGACGACAGCAATCACGGTCAGTGCTGCAGCACCAAGGACAGTGATACGGTTGAGAACCTTGTGAAGATATGTTCTGGTTTCCGATCCTGGACGAATGCCCGGAATATATGCACCGGACTTGCCCAGATTCTCTGCCACCTTATCCGGATCCACCTGCAGATCTGTATAGAAGAAGGTGAACAGGAATGTCAGGACAGCATAGATTGCAAGACCGATCGGCTTCTGCAGACTCAGGAAATTGCTGACCTTGCTGTAAGCATCTGCGTTGACGAAGCTCAGGACGATCTGCGGTGCTGTCATGATGGATGCGGCAAAGATGACCGGAATGACAGAAGCACTGTTGATCTTGAACGGGAGGTATGTAATGTCATTGCCTCTCGCTCCGGAATTGCCGGAATACTGAATCGGGATCTTGCGGACTGCCAGCTCCATGATGACGACGCCGACAATGATCACAAAGTACAGGATGCAGTAGAGGACGAAGGAGAGGATTCCGGAGAATTCTGCTCCTGCTGCAGCACCGGATACTTCGATGCTGTAGACTTCAGCAAAGCTAGCGGGAATGCCGGCAACAATACCTGCAAAGATGATGATGGAAATACCGTTTCCGATTCCCTTCACACTGATCTGATCACCCAGCCATACAAGGAACTGTGTTCCTGCTGTCAGGATGGTAGCCGTGTAGAGGTAGCCGGCAGTTGTGGAATTGCTCAGAATTCCGTACTGCTTGTCGAAACCGTAAACCATTGAGAACGACTGTACAAATGCAAGTACCACTGCCAGGTAGCGGGTGATACGGTCAAGCTCAAGCCTTCCCTTTTCACCGGACTTGGTCATCTCTGTCAGAGACGGGATGACATCCATGCTTAACAGCTGGATGATGATGCTTGCGGTAATGTACGGCGTCACACCTAATGCCAGGACGGACATCCTCTCGAAGGCACCGCCTCCGAGAAGATTCATCATGGACAGGATTGAATTGTCAGCGATGGATGCAGACAGCTGTGCGCTGTCTACACCAGGTACAGGGATGGCTGAACCGATGCGATAGATCAGCAGCAGTGCCAAGGTGAAGAAGATCCTGTTGCGGATTTCCTTGTTCTTGAACATGCTGGCGAACGTATGCATCATATTACAGCACCTCTGCTTTTCCGCCTGCTTCTTCGATAGCCTTCTGGGCTGTCTTGGAGAACTTGGCTGCCTTGACAGTCAGCTTCTTCTCGAGCTTGCCGTTGCCAAGGACTTTGACACCATCAAGTTCCTTCTTGACCAGACCAGCGTTCTTGAGAGCTGCGAAGTCAACCTCCGCACCATCCTCGAACCTGTTCAGATCCTCGACATTCACAACTGCATATTCCGTGCGTGTGAAGTTTGTGAATCCTCTCTTCGGATATCTCTTGAATGCAGGTGTCTGGCCGCCTTCAAATCCGATGGCAACACCGCCGCCGCTTCTGGAGTTCTGACCCTTCTGGCCCTTGCCGGCAGTCTTGCCCAGGCCGGAACCCAGACCTCTGCCGATTCTCTTGGACTTGAAGCGTGCGCCTTCGTTGGCCTTCATTTCATTCAGTTTCATGTTGGACTCCTTCCTTAGCGGATCTCGCTGACCTTCTTGTCACGGAGCTTGGCAACATCCTCAACAGTTCTCATCTTGCTGAGAGCATCGAGTGTTGCGTATACAACGTTGACACTGGTACGGCTGCCGATCACCTTGGACAGGACATCGGAAACACCGGCCAGCTCAAGAATGGAACGGACAGCACCGCCGGCGATGACTCCGGTACCAGGAGCAGCAGGCTTCAGGACGACGCTTGTTGCTTCATGTGTTCCGATTGCATCGGACGGTACGGTTCTGTTGTTGTCAGCCAGCTCTACGCGGAAGACGTTCTTTGTAGCTGCTTCGTTAGCCTTCTTGATTGCATCCGGAACTTCGGTAGCCTTGCCCATTCCGAATCCGATTCTGCCCTTGTGGTCGCCAACGACTACAAGTGCTGCGAATCTCATTCTGCGTCCACCCTTGACAGTCTTGCTGACCCTGTTGATGGAGACTACTACATCATCGAACTCTTTCGGTTCGCGCGGCTTTCTGAACGGCTTGCGCTCACGATTGTTGTTTTCTGCCATTGTCATATCTCCTTTCAACTCAGAACTTCAGGCCAGCTTCTCTGGCAGCGTCCGCCAGAGCCTGGACTCTTCCGTGATAGACATAACCGCCACGGTCGAAACGGACGGATTCAATATTGATTGCCTTGCACTTCTCAGCGATATCTGCGCCGACCTTCTTGGCAGCTTCGATATTTCCGCCATTCTCCAGCTTGAGAGCCTTGGAGGAAGATGCAGCCAGTGTCTTGCCGGTTGTATCATCGATGACCTGTGCATAGATCTGCTTGTTGGAACGGAATACATTCAGTCTTGGGCAGTCGGGAGTGCCGTTGACCACTCTGCGGACACGTGCATGTCTGCGGAGACGCTCTTCATTCTTCTTTGTCTTCTTCAGCATATTACTCTCTCCTTCCCATTACTTC
>OMUX01000312.1 GCA_900314345.1 uncultured Erysipelotrichaceae bacterium
CAACTTGCGGTTTTACAACAATGTGACTGAATAGTTACATTGCATGGAGGAATTCCGCCGCCTTGGGGTAATCCAGGACAAACAGTTCGGAAGGATCACCTTTCATAAACTGAAGGATCACTGCAGCGGTACGTTGTAGAACTCCTCCATGGTCTTGCCGCTGTCATGGATTTCCTTTGCTGCCTCCTTGCCGACATAGCGGTAATGCCATGGACTGTACATGATGCCGGTAACAGACTGCTTGCCATCCGGATAGCGTTCAATCCAGCCGTATTTCCAGGAGTTGTCGATCAGCCACTGATAGTCCAGGTACTGCGTGAAGCAGTAGTTCAGCTCACAGGCACCGTTCCAGCATCCAAGGTCCGCTGCCAGGCCGAGCTGATGCTCGGAAGCACCCGGGTAGGCATCAATGGAATCTGCATAGGTGCTGCCCTGGGTGCTCTTGTAATAGTTGTAGAGATCCAGCTGGTAATAATAGGAACGGTATCCGTCCACCAGCTTGAGATAAATCTGTTCATCAATGGCATCCTGGAACATCTCCTCCAGGGATTCCGCTGCTTCTTTCCTCAGCTGCTTTGTCTCAGCGCTGTGGACATTGACATCCACAAGATCAGAAGGCACATAGTCAGCATTCACAGTCAGTGTACGGTTGACCACCCTTGTCAGGCTGTCATCAGTGATGATATCCGGCGTGGCAGTCGGTTCCGGTGTGGGAACAGGCGTGGGAGCCGGTGTCGGTGCCGGTGTTTCACTGGCCTCCGTTGTTGGTGATGCACTGAACTCTGCCGTTGGCTGCGGTTTGACTGCCACAGGTGCAGAAGGCATGAAATGGATATAAAGCAGTCCGCATACAATCAGCACGGACAATACGATGATCGCAATAATCTTGTTTCTGTATCTGGCTTCCATGGAAGCATTATACAACATGGAAATCCATCCCGGATTGAACGATAATGGAAGGAGATGAAAGAAGGAAAGATCATGAAGATATTCTTTTATGCGCTGCGGGACTATGATGAACTTCCCTGTGCAGAAAAGTACAGCAGGGAGTATGGCATTCCATTCGGATGGACGTCTGCCTATCCTTCCGCTGATAATTACGGCCTGATGAAAGGATATGATGCATTCTGCTGTCTTCCGTGCGATATGTCAGAGCCTGTCATCGACAAGCTCCATGAAGAAGGCATTCAGTACGTTCTTGCAAGATCCATCGGCTATGACCATCTGAACTTCGAGGCTATGAAGAAATACGGCATGCGTGCCGCCAATGTCTCATATCCTCCGGAAACCGTTGCCAACTATGCCATCATGCTGATGATGATGGCTGCCCGCAAGGCAAAGGAAATCATGAACCGTGCCGATGCCCAGGACTATTCCCTGAAGGGAAAACTGGGGCGGGATATCTCCGGCATGACCGTCGGTGTGATCGGCACAGGCCGCATCGGATCCACAGTCATCCAGCATCTCAGCGGATTCGGCTGCCGGATTCTCTGCTATGATCCATATCCAAGGGAAGAGAACAAAAAATACGCAGAGTATGTGGATCTTGATACCTTGTACAAAGAATGTGATGCCATCACACTGCACGCCAATGCCACAAAGGAAAATGAGCACCTGCTCAATGAAGCAGCCTTTGCAAAGATGAAGAGAGGCATGATCATCGTGAATACTTCACGCGGAAAGCTGATTGATACAGATGCCCTGATCCATGCATTGAAAGACGGAATCGTCGGCGGTGCTGCCCTGGATGTCCTGGAGAATGAAAACGGCCTGTATTACTACAACCGTTCTGTCGATCTCATTGACAATGATGAAATGGCAATCCTGCGTTCCTTCCCCAATGTCCTGCTCATGCCGCACACCGCTTTCTATACGGAAGTAGTTGTCGACAATATGGTCAAGAGCTGCTTTGAAGCAGCTGCTGCCTTTGAAAAAGGCGAGCCGACATACCACGAGCTGAAATTCTGAACTCCTGATGCCCTGGAATACCAGGGCATTTTCTTTTCAGGCATAAAGAAAAGACAATACCCGTTTGAATGAGTATTGTCTTTCATACTGCTTATTCTGCGCTGGAATCTGCGGAGGATTCTGTAGTTTCAGCTGCTGTTGTCTCAGCTGTCTCCTTGGCATCCTCTGCCTCATCTGCAGCTTCGTCGGAGTTCACCACTTCATCCGGAAGCTTCTGCTGATACATTTCCTCAGCTTCAGCCTGACGTTCTCTGCGGAGTTCCTTCATCTTCTCTGCCTTGGCGATGATACGTTCCGTTGTCTCACGCTTGTAATCGGGACGTCCTGTGCCGGCAGGAATGAGCTTGCCGATGATGACGTTTTCCTTGAGGCCTTCCAGATGGTCGACCTTGCCCTTGACTGCTGCATCGGTCAGGACACGTGTTGTCTCCTGGAACGAGCATGCGGACAGGAAGGAATCCGTTTCAACTGCAGACTTGGAGATACCCAGCAGGATCGGAGTGAACACTGCCGGAGTCTTGCCTTCATCAATCAGATCATCATTGATCTTGTTCATGTGGGCAAGAGACAGCGTCTGGCCTTCGATCAGACCGGAATCTCCGCCTTCAGTCACCATAACCTTCTTGAGCATCTGACGGATCATGACCTCCAGGTGCTTATCAGAGATATCGATGGACTGAGAGGAGTAAACCTTCTTGACTTCCTTGAGGATGTACTCTTCGACTGCACGGACACCTGCAACTTCGAGCAGTTCCTTCGGTGCAATCTGGCCTTCAGTCAGGCAGTCGCCTGCCTTGACCTTTGTGCCGACAGTGATGGAAGACAGCACCGGCTGGGTGAGGTCGCACTTATGTTCAATGGCTTCCTTCTCACCGGTTACGACAACGATCATGCCCGTATGGTTATCCTGTTCACGGATATCCGTTACTTCACCGTCAATCTTGGCGATGACAGCGACACGCTTCGGCGTACGTGCTTCGAACAGTTCCTCAACACGCGGCAGACCCTGTGTGATATCACCGGACTTGTTTGCAACACCACCGGTATGGAAGTTACGCATGGTCAGCTGAGTACCAGGCTCACCGATTGCCTGCGCAGCCATGACACCGATTGCTTCGCCTGCTTCAACAGGGTTGCCGGTAGCCATGTTCTTGCCATAGCACTTGCGGCAGATGCCGTTTGTGCTTTCGCAGGTGAATACGTTTCTGATCCAGACCTCTGTAACACCGGCCTTGCAGATCTTGTCAGCGAGATCTTCCGTGATGTAGGTATCCGCATCAGCGATGACTTCACCGGTATTCGGATCCGTCACAGCCTGCTGTGTATATCTTCCCTCAATTCTGTCACTGAGCTTCTCGATGATGGAGTTGTCCTTCTCATCGCGCAGTTCCTTGACGAGGTAGCCCTTTTCTGTACCGCAGTCTTCTTCGTTGACAATGACTTCCTGTGCAACATCGACCAGACGTCTTGTCAGGTATCCGGATTCAGCGGTCTTCAGAGCGGTATCGGTCAGTCCCTTACGTACGCCGTGTGTGGAAATAAAGAACTCTGATACACTCATTCCCTCACGGAAGCAGGAATAGATCGGGACTTCGATGATGGACGGCTGGTATTCCTTCTTGGACTTGGACTGTGTCGGACGAGCCATCAGACCACGCATGCCGGCCAGCTGGGTGAAGTGGTTCTTGTTGCCACGGGCACCAGAGACAGCCATCATGTTGATCGGGTTCATACGAGGCAGGGAAGCCATCAGGGTATCACCGACCTTGTTCTTGACACCATCCCACAGCTGGGAGAAGGCAGCTTCCCACTCCTGCGGAGTGAGGAGACCTCTGTCTCTCAGGTTGTTCAGGACATCGGCCTTCTTTCTTCCTTCATCAACGAGGTCCTGCTTGTGCGGAGCCACGGAAATGTCGGAGAGAGCGACGGTCATGCCGGCGATGGTGGAGTAGTAATAGCCCATGTCCTTGAGGTTATCGAGGACATCGGATGTACGGGTTGTCGGGGAATCCACATCACCGTTGCCGTTCTTGTACTTGGCAAAGACAGCGGCGATCAGGTTGCCGAGGTCCTTCTTCTTGAATTCAGAAGTGATCTTGCGGCTCTGGATTTCCTTCTTGATATCAGTTCCCGGTTCAACGAAATCATCATTCGGTGTGACCTTCAGCTTGTCCCCGTCGAACTCATTCATGTACGGGAAGTCAGCCGGGAAGGCATTGTTGAAGATGATCTTGCCGACAGAAGTCAGCAGGTAGCTGTTGTTCTGGTAGTCCGTGAAGCATGTCTTGTGAACTTCACGGCCCGGGATTGCGATTCTGCTGTGCAGATGAACCATGCCGACCTGCTCAGCCATCAGGACTTCGTTGATGTCCTTGAATACATGGCCTTCATTGTCGCCATAGCGTCTCCATCTGGAAGCCTCGACATGCTGGCCCATGGCATCCAGTGCATCAGCCTTGGCATAGAACTCCTCTGCGGTCTCTTCCATGTTCAGATAGAAGTTTCCGAGGACGAGGTCCTGTCCAGGGGTAACGATCGGCTTGCCATCCTTCGGACCAAGGATGTTGTTGGCACCAAGCATCAGTACTTCCGTCTCGGCTCTTGCCTCTTCGGACAGCGGCAGATGGACAGCCATCTGGTCGCCATCGAAGTCAGCGTTGAAGGCCGGGCATACCAGCGGATGGACACGGATTGCATGTCCGTCAACCAGCTTCGGGAAGAAGGACTGGATACCAAGTCTGTGCAGTGTAGGTGCACGGTTCAGGAATACCGGGTGGCCTTCAATGACCTTTTCCACAGCATCCCATACACGGGCATCCTGGCGCTCGATGAGCTTTTCAGCAGTCTTCGGGTTTGTGGCAATACCCTCATTGACCAGTTCGTTGATGACGAACGGCTTGTAGAGGTTGACTGCCATTTCCTTCGGCAGACCGCACTGCCACATAGCCAGTGTCGGTCCGATGGCAATAACGGAACGGCCTGAGAAGTCGACACGCTTGCCAAGGAGGTTCTGTCTGAAACGGCCCTGCTTGCCCTTGAGGGAATGAGACAGGGACTTGAGTGCACGTCCGCCGGCACCGGTGATCGGCTTGGATCTCCTGCCGTTGTCAATCAGTGCATCGACAGCTTCCTGCAGCATTCTCTTTTCGTTCTGCACGATGATGGCCGGTGTGCCAAGTTCCAGAAGCTTCTTGAGACGGTTGTTTCTGGTGATGACACGACGGTAGAGATCGTTCAGATCGGAGGTGGCGAAACGGCCGCCGTCCAGCTGCAGCATCGGTCTGAGATCAGGCGGTATGACAGGCAGGACAGTGAGGACCATCCACTCCGGCTTATTGCCGGAATCACGGAATGCCTCAACAGTCTCAAGACGCTTGATCAGCTTCTTGCGCTTGTCTCCGTTTGCCTTTTCCAGTTCAGTCTTGACTTCGTTGTATTCCTTCTCGATGTCAACCTGCTCCAGAAGAACGCGCACAGCCTCGGCACCGGTCTGGGCAGTGAAGCTGCCCGGTCCGTAGATTGCCGTGTTCTCACGCCATTCCTTCTCGGAGAGGATCTGCTTGTACTGGAGCTTTGTATCACCCGGATCCGTTACGATCCAGGAAACGAAGTAGACAACTTCCTCCAGCTGCTTGGGCGGAACACCCAGCAGGAGGGACATTCTGGAAGGAATGCCTCTGAGATACCAGATGTGGGCAACCGGTGCAGCCAGTTCAATGTGTCCCATGCGCTCACGGCGGACGGAGGACTTTGTGATCTCAACGCCGCAGCGGTCGCATACAACACCCTGATAGCGGATCTTCTTGTACTTTCCGCAAGCGCACTCCCAGTCCTTTGTCGGACCAAAGATACGCTCGCAGAACAGACCGTCACGCTCAGGCTTCTGGGAACGATAGTTGATGGTCTCAGGCTTCTTTACTTCGCCATAGGACCACTCGTGGATTTTCTCAGGTGATGCCAGACCAATCTTGATCGCACTGAAGTTATTGATATTCATCGCGGCATCCTCCTTTATTCCTCATCTCCGGAATCATTTCCGGAGTCTTCATCATCGAAGCCTACTTCAGCAGCTTCAGGTACTTCCTCTTCGAGGTTGTCCTTGATGGTAAGACTGCCTTCTTCAGCGGCATCGTTGACGAACTTCTGATGACTCAGATCGATGGTTGTCTCTTCCTTGAGTTCTTCCTTCTCAAGCTGCTTGAGATCCATCATGTTGCCGTCATCATCCAGCATCTCCACATCCAGTGCAAGAGCCTGCAGCTCATGCACCATGACACGGAAGGATTCCGGAATTCCCGGCTCCGGGAAGTCCTTGCCCTTGACGATTGCTTCATATGTCTTTGTACGGCCCATGATATCGTCAGACTTGTAGGTCACGATTTCCTGCAGTGTATGTGCAGCACCATATGCTTCCAGTGCCCAGACTTCCATCTCACCGAATCTCTGGCCGCCGTTCTGAGCCTTGCCGCCCAGAGGCTGCTGTGTAACGAGAGAGTAAGGTCCGGTTGCACGTGCGTGCAGCTTATCATCGACCATGTGAGCCAGCTTGATCATGTACATGACACCAACAGCGATCGGTTCATCGAAGACTTCACCGGTCATACCGTCTGTCAGCAGGTACTTGTGCTGTGTCCCTGCTTCCTTCATGATGTCGTCAAGATCCTTGTTGGATACACCATCGAAGACCGGTGTAGCGAACTTGCAGTTCAGGCTTCTTGCGGCCATGCCAAGATGGAGCTCGAGCACCTGTCCGATGTTCATACGGGAAGGAACGCCGAACGGGTTCAGCATGATATCGATCGGAGTACCGTCCTGCATGTACGGCATATCCTCGATCGGATTGATTCTGGAAATGACACCCTTGTTTCCGTGACGGCCGGCCATCTTATCACCTTCGGAGATCTTTCTCTTCTGGACGATGTATACCTTGACGACCTCATTGACTCCCGGCGGAAGCTCATGGTTGTCCTTGCGCTTGAAGATACGGACGCTGTGGATAATGCCGGCGCCGCCGTGCGGAACCTTGAGGGAGTTGTCACGTACTTCTCTGGACTTCTCACCGAAGATGGCAAGCAGCAGCTTTTCTTCAGGGGTGATCTCGGACTGTCCCTTCGGCGTAACCTTGCCGACCAGGATGTCGCCTTCCTTCACCTCAGCACCAACCATGACAATGCCTCTTCCATCCAGGTTGCGGCATGCACTCTCGGAAACGTTCGGAATATCTCTTGTGATCTCTTCCGGACCGAGTTTTGTCTCACGGCATTCAATGTCGTATTCCTCGATATGAACGGAAGTGTAGAAGTCTTCACGGACCATGCGCTCGGACATGATGATGGCATCCTCATAGTTGTAGCCATGCCATGTCATGAACGCTACCAGGACGTTCTGGCCAAGTGCCAGCTCGCCGTTCTGCATGGAGAAGCCGTCGGCCAGGATATCGCCGCGCTCCACACGCTCACCATCCCAGACAATCGGTCTCTGGTTGAGGCAGGTGCTTGCATTGGAACGTGTGTACTTCGTCAGCTTATACTCGTGATCCTTGCCCTCATCATCTGTTACGACAACGCGGGTAGCATCAACATAAGTTACGGTACCTGCATCTGTGGATACACATGCAGCACCGGAGTCATGAGCGATACGGTACTCCATGCCGGTTCCGACATACGGGCTGTGCGGATTGAGCAGCGGTACTGCCTGACGCTGCATGTTAGCGCCCATGAGGGCACGTGTGCAGTCATCGTTTTCCAGGAAAGGAACGCACGCCGTAGCGACGGAAACGACCTGTCTCGGGGACACATCGCAATAGTCGACATCAGCCAGCGGAGCGTTGACGGTTTCACCTGCAATACGTGCGACAACGGTTCCGTTGTCAGCCGGTACAAGCTTTCCGTCGACGATCTTGTTTGCCTGAGCAATGACGTGATCGTTCTCCTCATCGGCAGACATGTACTTCACTTCGTCAGTGACCTTGCCATCCACAACCTTTCTGTAAGGTGTCTGGATGAAGCCGTACTCATTGACTCTTGCAAAGCTTGCCAGGTAGTTGATCAGTCCGATGTTCGGTCCTTCAGGTGTCTCGATCGGGCAGATTCTTCCATAGTGGGAGTTGTGAATATCACGGACTTCGAACCCTGCACGCTCACGTGTCAGACCGCCAGGTCCAAGAGCAGAGATACGACGCTTGTTGGACAGTTCGGACAGCGGGTTTTCAGCATCCATGAACTGAGAGAGCTGGGAAGAGGAGAAGAACTCCTTGATCGCAGCCGTCAGCGGACGGATGTTTGTCAGCTGCTTCGGTGTCAGACCGGAAGCATCCGCAATGGACATACGCTCCTTGACAGTGCGCTCCATACGGGACAGACCGATGCGGAACTGGTTCTGGATCAACTCGCCGACCGTACGGATTCTACGGTTTGCCAGCATATCGATATCATCCTGTGTACCAATACCGTCAAGCATGGTCAGCTCATAGTTGTACAGAGCATACATGTCAGGCATCGTGATGGTGTGCTTGGTGTTGAACGGATCAATGCCGATCAGACGGATCAGATTGTCTTCTTCATCAAGAACCGTGATCATCTGAACACATGCACCGACCAGCCATGCACTGACAGCTGTGCCGTTCATGACAGCATTCGTAATGGCTTCCTTGTCTGCAGAGGAGAGCTTGTTCTCCTTTGTATCAGGAACATATCTGCCGATGATCGGGGAACCGTCCTCGTTCTC
This sequence comes from uncultured Erysipelotrichaceae bacterium, assembly GCA_900314345.1. Lineage (GTDB taxonomy): Bacteria > Bacillota_I > Bacilli_A > Erysipelotrichales > Erysipelotrichaceae > Bulleidia. The sequence continues at coordinate 8,695 of OMUX01000312.1, forward strand.
CATGTCCTTGCCGTTTTCTGTGACACGGCCGACCGTGTACATACGCGGACCATAGTTGAGAACAGCTGTGACGTTGTCGTTGTTCAGCTTCACTTCCTGGCCATATACGGAAGCATAAACCGTAACTTCCTTGAATTCCTTTGCCAGAGCCTTGACATCTTCCGGTGTCAGGACAGTGCCCTGTTCCCAGGTTCTGTTCTTTCCTTCAACATCTGTTGCAAGGACTCTTCCAGCCAGACCGTTTGTCCAGCTGGTGCTCATGACTGCTGTGACAGGATGAGAGAACAGATAGTTATAAGGAAGTGCATGGCAGTTGATGCCCTTGTTGAGCTCAGCTCTCAGAGCTTCACGGTCATACTTCGTGATTCTGACGTTCTTCTTGAAGACGGTCTTTCCTTCCGCACCGACAAGATCTTCCTTGAGCCTGTTGTTCTCCATGCGGTCAAGAATGCTCAGCTTCTTGAGAACCTTGTAGCGTCCGGCCTTTGTCAGGTCATAGCGTCTGTAGTCGAAGAATTTCTGATCCATGGTCGTCAGTGCACCATCGATCGTAGCAATTTCATCAGCCCTCTGGTTTTCATAAACCGCAAGCAGGGCATCATGTGTTGTCTTCGCCTTGTCTGCTGCAAGTGTATTGCGGACTTCCTCATAGTTTCCGAACACACTGGTGTACAGCAGCATGTAGTCGTTCTGGAATTTTCTTTCCTCTTCCGGAACAACCACATCTTCATAGACCGGCAGGCTCAGAGCCTTGAGGAACTTCTGCATGCCGGTGGTATCAAATGCATTTTCACTCTTCTCCAGGTTCAGGGACATACCGATCGCCTTGAACAGGATTGTGGAGAGGATCTTTCTTCTGCGGTCAATCGAAACATTCATGATCCTTCCGACAGAGTTCTTCTTGTCCGTGGACAGGAACTTCTTGTCATCAGTCATGAACTCAAGCCATGTGCCGCGGCTCGGGATCAGTTCGCAGGAATAGGTATCACGTCCTGTGCGCTCTTCGCTTGAAACATCAAAGTAAGCGCCCGGGGAACGGACGATCTGAGATACGATGACACGCTCTGCACCGTTGATGATGAATGTGCCGGTCGGTGTCATCATCGGGAAATCGCCAAGGAAGACGGTCTCCTGCTTTGTGATGACTTCGCCGGTATCGGGATCAACCATCTCCAGCTCCATCTTTGCATTCAGAGGAGCGCAGTAGTTGGTCTCACGGTACTTGCATTCGTCAATCGTGTACTTGGGCTCGCCGAACTCATAGTTCAGGAACTTGAGCCTGATGTTTCCGGCATAGTTGCTGATGGGGTAGATATCCTCGAAAACCTCGCGGATGCCCTCCTTCAGGAACCATTCGTAGGAAGCCGTCTGAATCTCGGTCAGATCCGGAAGCTCCAGAGCTGCCGAAACCTTGGAGTAATCCCGGCGGACTGCCTTCTTGCCGAATTGCGTAACGCGATATGCCTGCTTGTTTTCCATGTACGCCATCCTTTCGCCATGTTACTGCTGGATATACGCCGAAAAGGGTATAGTTACCCTTTATCCCTTATCGGCTTTTTGTCAACATATAATGCTATCATCAAGTAATCAAACCGTCAATTCTCTCTGATGCACTTCAATACCCGGTAACTCTTGTCATTTGCGATCTGTTCACAGTTTCCGAAGACCTCCCTGAGCTTCCTTGCCGCAGAGTCTGCACCCTGCTGCTTCCGGATCACCGCCAGGAATATTCCATGGGGCTTCAGATGTGCATATGCACCTTCAAAGATTGCATATACCGTCTTCTTTCCCGCCCGGATCGGCGGATTGCTCAGGATCGTATCGAAGGAATCCGTGATGTTTTCAAACCCGTCTGAAACAATTACCGTGACAGGGGCATCACAGGACCTGCTGTTGGCTTCAGCAAGCTCCGCTGCCCTGGGATTCACATCACTGCAGACGACAGTGCAGGAAGGAAACAGTGTTCTGACAACAATGCCGATCACACCGTACCCGCAGCCCATGTCCAGCACGTCTCCAGCAATCTGCTCACGTGCTGCAGCCTCCAGAAGAACCTTTGTGCCGTAGTCGACACCGCTCTTGCTGAAGACGCCGTCATCTGTCGTGAAATTCCATGTGTGCCCTGCAAGGGTGAATGGATGAACCTTCCGGTTGGAAGGAAGATCACGGTTGTCTGTAAAGTAATGTTTCTGCTCCATGATGTCATCCTCCTTGAGGGCCGAAAGGCCGAGGAGCATTGTTCCTCGGCTTTTCCGGATTATTTTCGTTCAGTTGTTGAATTACTTGAGTTCAACAGTAGCACCTGCATCTGTGAGCTGCTTCTTGATGGACTCTGCTTCCTCAGCAGGTACATCCTTCTTGATCTCTGCAGGCAGATTGTCTACGAGCTTCTTAGCATCAACAAGGCCCAGACCTGTGATGGTCTTGACAACCTTGATGACAGCAACCTTAGCGTCGCCGAAGCTTGTCATCATAACTGTGACGTTCTTCGGAGCAGCAGCCTCAGCCTCTGCCGGTGCAGCAGCAACTGCAACAGGAGCAGCAGCGGAAACACCATACTTCTCTTCGATGGACTTGACCAGATCGTTGAGGTCAAGAATTGTAGCGGAATCGAGCCATTCAAGAATTTCTTCCTTTGTGATTGCCATGATCTTTTTCTCCTCTTTTTCTTTTTCTTTCAGTTAAGCAGCTGTATTTTACTCAGCTGCAGGTGCTTCAGCTGCAGGTGCAGCTTCGGCTGTGGATGCACCATCTGCCGGTCTGGATTCTGCAACAGCATTGAGAGCTCTTGCGAAGCCGGAGACAGGTGCCTGCAGTACAGACAACAGCATTGACAGCATGCCCTCTTTGTTCGGCAGTGTAGCCAGAGTCTTGATCGTATCCAGATCAACAACCTCGCCGTCTACTACGCCTCCCTTGAGAACCAGTGCCTTGTGCTTCTTGGCAAACTTTGCCATCACACGTGCTGCTGCGGTTTCGTCTTCACCGAATGCGATTGCATTCGGGCCCGTCAAAACGTTCTTGAGATCAGCAACGCCGGCATCCTCAGCAGCCTTCGCAGCCAGAGTGTTCTTGTAGACCTTCATGTCTACGTTCTCTGCGCGCAGTGCCCTGCGGAGCTCGGTGACCTCAGCAACGCTCAGTCCACGGTATTCTGCGACAACAGCAGAATGAGACTTTGTGAACTTGTCCTGAATCTCAGAGACAACGTTCTTCTTTGATTCCAATACCGCCTGATTCATTGTTCGACTTTTCACCTTTCTGTTATCGCATACCGAATATAAAGCCCTTGCAGACAGCAAGGGCTCAAAAGTACACAGGAAATCTGACTTTCTACCTCGGTAACCTTATTAAGCTTGCGCCGTTACTGTCTTTGGTAATTGATAACGACTGTTATGCTACTCCAGTCTCTTCATCCTGTCAAACTATTTTTTCTTTTCAGCCAGCGGTGTACCAGGCAGCACTCTGTCATGCTGCAAAGCACCAGCAGGATGATGGCAATCCAGGGGATTCTTCTGCCATGTGCAGGCACAATTGCTGCATCACGTGCTTCTTCAATTCTGATGCCATGCACCAGCAGACGGTGTGTATTGACACCATATGGTGTACAGGTGATCAATGTACATTCATCCTGATCACCATGAATCACCAGAGAGTCTGTTTCCTGGGGAAGCACCACGGAAATACAGTCTACTTCATAGACTGCTTTTTCTCCAAGTGTTTCAAGTATGAACCTGTCCTTCTCCTGTACATCCTCAAGATCCGTGAACAACCTGCTTCCCGGAAGTCCGCTGTGGCCTGTAAGAACACAATGCGTTCCTTTTCCGCCAACCGGAAGGGATGTGCCTTCCAGATGCCCGATTCCTGTCTGCAGAACCTTCTCAGAAGTTCCATGATACACAGGAATCAGTACATCAATGGAAGGAATACTGATACTGTCCATCAGACCGTTGTTGACATCAAGTGTATCCAGATACAGCTGTTTTCCTTCTTCTTCAGCTGGATTTATTCTTCCTTCATGCAGGCCATTGTTGTAAGCATGTGCATCTTCCAGCACCTTCCTGCGCTTGACATCATCCATGGATTCCGCCTGCTGTTCACTGACAATCACCGCTTTGGTCTGATGATGTGCATTCCAGGCCTGTGATACCGGCGGATACAGCAGTAATCCAAGACCTGCAAGGATCAGCAGAACACTGATCTTTCCTCTTGCATGCACTAGTCTTTTCTTTTCTTCAAGCCAAGCAGGCCAAGAATGATTACAGCAATACCAGCTGCTGTGATCATCTTTGTTCCCCTGCCGCCGGTCATCGGCATCATCTTGCCGGAATGGTCAATGACATCCATCTCAAAGACACCAGGCATGGATGTACCTGTGCCATTGATGGAAGAAGATCTCAGTGCAGGATTCACGCCCTCGGTATCATGCACTGCCTCAAGAGTAATCTCTGTGGCATTTTCGTAGGTCTTTCCATTGTACTCAACGGAAGAATCCATCTTGTTGTATCCGGCAGGAGCTGTGTCTTCAACCAGAATGTACTTGCCGTCGTCAATGCCTCTGAAGATCGTATCTGCTTCTTCTGTGCTTGCCTTGGAGCTGGCTACCTTGGTTACCTTTCCGCCTTCCAGTTCCTTGTACAGTGTGAAGGCAGCACCAGGCAGTCTGTATGCCTCACCCTTGTGATCACCATACTTATGAACAACCAGTGCATGTGTGAATACCTTTACCCTGGAAGGAGAAGTTACAGCAGTATCCTCACCAAGGTTAGGATCATTGGTGTAGGTGACTGTAGCAGAAATTGTATTTGCCACTGTTCCAGTTTCTGCTGAGTTATTGAGCATTGCGGTTCCATAAACGAAAAGTTTCTTATCTGAGTTCAACACTGAAACCTTCTTTAAATCATCAATTGATACGTTCGCAATACTATTGTTTGCATTAACATCATTGGTAAAGAAGGATGTAATGTCCTGAATTATTCCGTCATCGCTTGTCGTTGCTACGGTGAAATCATCCTGCAGTGTAATACCCGGCTCAGCGTCAATTCTCACTTCATAGCTGTACTTGTCATAGTCAGCGTAGTTGGAGGGCAGTGTGCATTCAATGCGGTATGCGAATGTATCATTTACATCATGGTCTGCAGAGGATACCCATCTGTCATCCGGAATGGATACTGCATTCATACTGATGGTTTCTTCTGCGTCATTGGCATCCACGGTCTTCATGACAATGGTGGGAATGCTGATCTTGGCGGTTACCACAACACTGCTTGTGAGATGCAGGATATGCTTTGTGTAAGAGGAATCCTCCATGTTCTGGCTTCCGTCCTGGTCCTTGATCAGATAGTAGCCGGGCATTGCCTCAATGGTTGCTTCTTCCTTCGGGGCAACTGTGATGGTCATGCTGTCATCCGGTGCAAGCAATGCATTCTCATTGATCAGTGTCTGGGCAAATGCGGACGCATCTTCTTCTGTTTCCAGTGCCACCGCTGCTGCGGCTGCGTTGGGGTGGGCATCCTTGTACTCTGCAGTGATGCCGGTGCCCCACTCAATGTTCTCGAGAACATCATTGTTCACCGTGCCGCTGAAGATCTGGTAGAGCTCAAAGGTATGCTCTGTAACGGATGGATTCTGAATGGTAAGGCTGACGGTCGGTGCTGGTTCTTCTGCTCTTGCGGGCAAGGCGCACATCATGCATGCGGCTGCCGCTGTGAGAAGAAAAGCTGTTTTTCTGAAATACTTCATTTTTCCTCCTAGGCTTTCTGCCTGTAACAGCTTTATTGCCTGTTGGAAGGCATTTCCTCCGCAGAAAAACAGAAAAAAATAAAAAAAGGCAATGAATTTCACTGCCCCGATGGATGATCAGCCTCTTAACGCTGCTTCCAGAACCTCTCTGACATGCGCTTTTGCCTCATCATAGGTTTCCCCCAGATGGCTTTCGTAGACCTTCTCATGGTTCAGGAACATAGCTGGTGTTGCCTGATAATCATACTGATCAGCAATTTCAGGATGTTCCATCTCATCCACCCTGTCAAACTTCACTGCTTCGTATCTCTTGTCTTCTTCCTGCAGTTCCTTGATTGCCTTGTCTGCCTGTGCGCAGTACGGGCATCCCTGGATGTGGAAATACTTCACCTCTGTCATATACAGTCCTCCTGCATCCATAATGTATAAGAACACTAGGTTCTTTTTCCAGAAATATGCCCGAAGAAAAAGGAAACGCCCCGAGGGAGAGACGTTCCCTTCCCTGACCGTTTTCACAGCCAGCCATGTCTGCCGTTTAACCCGGACAGCAGTGTTGATACTACAGCAGTTTTACCATCCGTCAATTGCTGTCTTTGCTGATTCAGACAATCTTTGGAATATGTTTTCAGATAATGAAAACCGCCGTATTTCTGCGGCGGTTCATTGCGGATTGTGATTAAGCAACCGTTACCTTGATGCCAGGTCCCATTGTTGTGGAAACTGTAACACCCTTGATGTAGTTGCCCTTGACAGTCTGCGGCTTGACACGAACGATCTGATCATACAGTGTCTTGAAGTTCTGAGCCAGAGCTTCATCGGAGAAGGAAGTCTTGCCGATCATGACATTGACGTTTCCATCCTTGTCAACACGGTATTCAACCTTACCCTTCTTGATCTCTGTGACAGCCTGTCCGACATTCATCGTAACAGTACCTGTCTTAGGGTTCGGCATGAGACCCTTCGGGCCCAGCAGCTTACCGAAACGGCCAAGCTTGCCCATCATGTTCGGAGTAGCGACGATGATGTCGAATCCGAGCCAGCCGCCCTTGATCTGCTCCAGCATGTCATCAGCACCGACGAAGTCAGCACCTGCTGCTCTTGCTTCTTCAGCCTTCGGGCCGTCTGCGATAACCAGGACCTTCTGTGTACGGCCTGTGCCGTTCGGAAGAACGATGGCACCGCGGATGTTCTGGTCTGCCTGACGAGGGTCAACATTCAGGGAATAGCTGACCTCAACGGAAGAATCAAACTTTGTTGTGCTGAGCTTCTTTGCCAGAGCTACAGCCTCTGCATAGTCGTATGTCTTTGTGCGATCGATCTGGGCGAGCGCTGCCTTGTACTTCTTACCTGCCATGATTACTTTGCCTCCCAGCCTTCGATTGTGATGCCCATGTTGCGTGCGCTGCCAGCAATGATCTTCATTGCTGCTTCAACGTCATTGGCGTTGAGGTCAGGCATCTTGTACTCAGCGATCTCACGGAGCTGAGCTTCTGTGATCTTGCCGGCCTTGACAGTGTTCGGTGTGCCGGAAGCCTTGTCGATTCCTGCAGCCTTCTTGAGCAGAACTGCTGCCGGAGTTGTCTTGAGGACGAAGTCGAAGGACTTGTCTTCGTATGCTGTAATGATTACAGGAACGATGTCGCCCTTTCTGTCCTTTGTCTTGTCGTTGAATTCTGTGCAGAACTTCGGCATGTTGATGCCGGCAGCTGCCAGAGCAGGACCCGGTTTAGCACCGCCTGCAGGGAACTGAAGCTTGCTGATCTTAGCTACTTTCTTTGCCATGTGGCTTTCCTCCTTATACTAAGTAAGCACATGCAGTGGTTGATCGGGAAAAGTGAACCCTCCCACGCATATTCTTAAGCGCACATAAAAATTGTGTGCCTGCTTATATTACCTCGATGCGGGATCGATGGTCAAACGAAATATCGGCTTTTTTCATGATTTCATGAATTTTTATTGATTTTTGTGCAATTTGTGCGGGGGAAACCGCTGCAGACAGGCAATAATGCTGTTGTAGCACAAAGATGCGGGTATGATATGATGAAATCACCGAACATACCTGTACCCAGAACTGAAAAGAAAAGAGGTAAACAAACATGGGTTTAATCAGTGCAGCAATTTCTGCAGCCGGCTCCACCTTCTCCGATCAGTGGAAGGAGTACTTCTACTGTGAAGCCATTCCGAATGATACCATCGTCGTCAAAGGACACAAGAAGACAAAGGGATTCATCAACAAGGGTGATGACAACATCATTTCCGATGGTTCCGTGATCGCCGTCGCTGACGGTCAGTGCATGGTGATCGTCGAACAGGGCCAGGTCGTTGATATCTGTGCTCAGCCTGGCGAATTCCGCTATGATTCCAAGACAGAGCCTTCCCTGTTCACAGGATCCCTGGGTGAAGGCATCAAGAATG
>OMUX01000098.1 GCA_900314345.1 uncultured Erysipelotrichaceae bacterium
GGCAGACCTCGATGAGGCAAAGCACCTTCTTGAAAATGCAAAGACAAAGAAAGAAAAGAGTGCACTGCAGCAGCGCATTGCCAATGATGAAAAGGACCTTGCCAGAAATGAAGCAGACTGGAAGGAAGAGGGAAAGGATGAAGTGATTCTGTGCGGAAAGCTTGTGTGCTTCAATGAAAAGCGCATGGAGTTCTTCTACATGGGCAACAACACGAAATACATGCGGGTCCGTGCAAACTACTACCTCTATGCGAAGTTCCTGGACTATTGCGTGGAGCACCATATTCCTTACTGCAGCTTCGGCGGCATCCAGGGAACGCTGGATGACGGACTGACGGAGTTCAAGAGTGCCTGGCCGGTTGACATTGAAGAAACGATCGGGGAGTTCAACATCATCCTGGATCCGGTTGGCTTCAGACTGTTTGACGATGTCTATCCAAAGGTCCTGCAGACAGCCGCAAAGCTCAGGACGAGAAAGCTGAACGAAGAAAAGAAGCCATCATAAAAAGAGAGAACCTGGAGGATCATTCCTTCGGGTTCTCTTCATTTCTGTATCTTCTTATAGCGGAAATCCAGCCACTTCCTGCGGAAGTGATATTCAATGCGGTGCTCCATCACCATGCGCTTCATTGCGCCTGGATCACGGACATAATCGAACTGTCCGATGTATTCCGTGAATGTGCCGCCGAAGCTTCTCTTGTAGGCATACAGTCCATAGTAGGGATCGCTCTTGTCCGTGACACCGGAGAAGCCGCACATGTCATAGCGCTTCACACCGTGTTCCTTCATGTCCTGCATGGCAAACAGGTGCATGCTGTCGACGGGATTGGTGAAGTTGAATGCCTTGTGGTTGTAGGCATAAAGATCAAAGCTCATGTCTCCGGCATAGACAAACAGTCCTGAAGCAATGGCAGGCTTTGCCCCGTACTGTCCCATCAGCTCCCCGGCCTGTTCCAGCTGCTTTTGCTTTGCCGCTCTTGCTTCAGGATCCTTGGCATACTTCTTTGAGGAAAGCTCATTCTCAATACCGTTGATCATAGCCTTCAGATCAATCTCCGTGACATACAGTCTTGCATGATCGCCGAAGCAGTCCAGGATGTCCTCGAAGAACTGCCTGCTGTGCGGCTTGAAGCCATCCTGTTCACTGAGCTGACGTTCAAACTCCATGAGGGAGGGAAGATCATCCCTTGTCCCGAGCCTTGTTGTGACATGGGTCACGGCATGACGGTTGATGCTGGTCCGGCGGTTCCTGGAAAAGCCGGCAATGACATCCTTCATGTCCCGGTCAAGATCCACGATCAAGGTAAAGCGGTTGCTCCAGGAGCCATCATATGCATAGCCATAGCCCTTGTGAACATAGCCAAGGTTCTTTAACTGCTGTGTGACATGCTCATTATCAAAGCCGTCATTGAGGGGATTCCCTTCAATATCCTTGTGCATGCGGATGACATTGGGATCAACTCTCAGGAACTGTACGTTTTCCTCGTCCGCATGTTTTTTCAGAAGGGTGAATACCTCCTTGACGGCCTGCTCATCCTGGCAGTCCATGCAGGGGCCTTTGGGCACATACAGACAGGAATGGCCGAGCTTCTTTCCCTTCAGAACCATGGCTGTTGCCTTGAGTTCATCGTTGTCATAGAAGCCAAGCAGTTCGTAATCGCAATGCTCACTTTTCTGTTTGAACCTGCCCCAGGCAGAGGTTTTCATATAATGCACAGAAGTGCTTGAGGATACAAACCCATCAAGCACTTCAGCGTCAACGGAACGAAGTTCCATTGTCATTGTTATTTCTCCAGCTGAGCAATGGAGAGATCCAGTCTTCTCAGACTCTCTTCCTTGCCAAGGATATGGGCGATCTCAATGGCACCGCCCGGTGTGAACTGCTTGCCGGAAAGGGCAAGACGCAGGGGGAAGAGCACCTGTCCGTTCTTGCGTCCCATCTGCTTCGGGATTTCCATCAGCACATCATGCAGATGTTCCTCAGACCAGTCATCCTCCTTTGCAAGAACTTCACGGCCTGCCTTGAGTGCCTCCAGGGCAACCGTCTCATCCGTCTTCATCTTCTTGTTCACATAGAGACTGTTGTCATAGGCAGGGAAGGTATCAAAGAAGTCCAGCATGCCAGGGATATCATTCAGGGTATCAGCACGCTGCTGTACAACCTTGGCAATGGCCTTCTTGTCAAAGTCTCCCTTGACAGCCTGGTCAATGTAAGGCTTCACCAGATTGTAATAGCTGTCCAGGTCCATGTTCCTGAGCCAGATGCCGTTGATGCTTGTCAGCTTCACCGGATCAAAGATGGCACCGGACTGTCCGATATGGGCAACATTGAATGCCTGCACGAGTTCATCCAGGGTGAAGATCTCCTTGTTTCCTTCCGGAGACCAGCCGAGCATGGCAATGTAGTTCAGGATGGCACCGGGGAGATATCCCTTGGCAACCAGATCCTGGAAGCTTGCGTCGCCGTTTCTCTTGGACAGCTTGTTATGCTCATCCTTCATGACCGGCGGGCAGTGGATGTATCTCGGCTTCTCCCAGTTGAATGCATCATAGATGAGGTTGTACTTCGGGGTGGAGGAAAGATACTCCATGCCGCGGACAACATCCGTGATGCCCATCAGGTGGTCATCCACAACGTTTGCGAAATTGTAGGTAGGGAAGCCGTCAGACTTGATGAGGATCTGCTCATCAAGTGTTTCATTGTCCACGGTGATATGTCCGAAGACTTCATCATCAAAGCTTGTGGTTCCTGTTTCCGGAATGGTCTGGCGGATGACGAACTTCTCGCCGTTTGCAATCCTGGCTTCTGCTTCCTCAATGGTCAGCTTCTTGCAGGGATCATCATACTTGAAGGATTCACCGCGTGCTTCCTGTACCTCACGCTGTGCATTGATCATCTCTTCATCGCAGAAGCAGTAATGTGCTCCGCCCAGGCGGATCAGTTCCTTTGCATACTTCATGTACAGACCGGACTTCACGCGCTCAGACTGTACATACGGTCCGACAGGACCTCCCACATCCGGTCCTTCATCATGCTTGAGACCGCACTGTTCCATGGTCTTGTAGATGACATCCGTGGCACCTTCCACCAGACGTCCCTGGTCGGTATCCTCAATACGGAGAATGAAGACGCCTTCCGGATCCTTCTTGGCAATCAGGTATGCCCAAAGGGCAGTACGCAGGTTGCCGATATGCATATACCCCGTAGGGCTCGGGGCAAATCTTGTACGTATACTCATTTCCTGTTACTCCTTGTCTTAACGGGGTTATTCTACACCACAGGGGATGAT
>OMUX01000190.1 GCA_900314345.1 uncultured Erysipelotrichaceae bacterium
ACATCTTTGATCCGGACTACAGCGGCTTCTATTTTGATGAATGGAGTACCTGGAGAACAGACAACTTTATCTGGTATTTCACAGATGATGAATATGTCTTCTTCTATGACTATTCAGAAGACAAAGCAAAGGAAGAGATGCAGTATTACAGTCTCGAGCATGAACTTTCCAAACAGATCCTGCAGCTGGACTACTTCGCACCGGAAGGTCAGAAGAATACAGAACGTATGACTGCTCCGACTGATCGACCTTGGTAAAATTCAGAACTTCCTTCGTTCCATCTCCTTGCAGAGAACAATCAGTCTGGATTCCGGATGATCTTCAATGCAGGTCTGCAGTGTCAGCAGTCTGTCTCCATAGCACAGTATTACGCCTGTATCGTAGTACTGTGCTTTTTCAATGGCGTTCAGATATCTTTTGAAATACACCTCATCATATTCCACCAGGTTGTACTGGAAATCCGGTGCACATACCTGCCCTGCCGCTGTTTCCACCATTGGACACGGAAATACGCTTGCAACCTCGTAGTAGCGGATCGCCGTTTCCGTGATCAGTGATACATAGCGGTTATCCCTGTAGTTCTTCGCTTCCATCAGCTGCGCCAATGGTGTGAAGACCAGGCTTCTGTCCTTGTTCCGGAATGCATAGATGTAATGACCATAGAGGATCGTGTTCATGTCATCCCTGGCAAGGTCATTCTCCTGATCCAGGGCAATACTGCCATAGGATTGGTACTCTCCGGTCCTCCAGTCTGTGTAAAGATAGTCTGTGGTTCCGTGATTTTGAAGAACCGGATCAATACAGAGACCTGACTGAAAAGCAAGCAATGCCTGTACATCTGCATTGATCTCTCTGGCTTCTTCCAGCTGAGTTCTGTAATCTCTTAGTACTGTATCGGCCAGTTCATATTCTGCAGCCTGCTTTTCAGCAGCTACAGTCTCTGCAGATGCAGGAACAGCAGCTGGTATTTCTGTCTGTACTTTTTCAGATGAACCGCAGCCATTCAGAAAGAACAGACAGGATAAAAGAATCATCATTCGTTTCATAGAGGATCTCCTTCCGGCATACGCCATACAGTACTATTGCCTGTTCAGAAAGGTTTCCTCCGAAAAAGGCAGACTGAATTTCAGTCCGCTCAATGTCTTGAGATGATATCAGCGACAATCAGTCCGTTGGCTGCGGCCTGTGACAAGGATCTGGTAAAGCCTGCACCATCACCCAATGCATAGATGTTCTTTGTACCGTCCAGCTCAAAGTCATGGCATGCCGGTCTTGCACTGTAGTACTTGCACTCCACGCCATACAGCAATGTATCGTAGTTTGCCGTGCCAGGTGCTACCTGGTCCAGGGCATGCAAGGTTTCTACGATGTTATCCAGCTGGCGCTTTGGCATGCAGAGGCTGAGATCTCCCGGTACTGCATCCAAAGTCGGTCTGGTACTGGACTGACTGAGTCTGTGCTCTGTGGTACGCTGTCCTGCTTCGAGATCTCCAAGCCTCTGCACGAGAACTGAACCTCCGGAAATCTTGTTGGCCAGGGAAGCGACGGATCTTGCATATTCCACCGGCTGGTTGAACGGCTGGGTGAAATTTGTAGATGAAAGCAACGCAAAGTTGCTGTTGTCAGACTGCTTTGCCTTGTCCTTGTAGGAATGCCCGTTAACCGTCAGTACACCATCGCTGTTTTCCGTGACAACCCATCCTCTTTCATTGAAGCAGAACATACGTGTCATATCGCCATAATGTCCGGACTTATAGTAAATCTTGGGTTCATAGATTCTCTTTGAGAAGTGTTCCCAGATCTCATAAGGAAGCTCTACGCGGACTCCGACATCCACCTGGTTATTGGACATGGCAATGTTATTTTCACGGCACCATTCCTCAAACCAGCGGTTTCCGATCCTGCCGACGGCAAATATCACGATTTTCGCTGTCACCTGCTTCTCAGTACCATTCAGCGTATAGGAAACCACATGGCTGTCCTTGTCCACGGCTGTCACATTAGCAAGAGTCTGTATTTCAGCATGCTTTTCAATGTCATGGATCAGGTTGAGCATCGTTCCGTAGTTGGCATCAGTGCCCAGATGCTTTACCTGTGCCTGCTGCATATGCAGATCATACTTCAGGCATTCTGCCTTTAATGCATTGTCCGGCATGTAGCGTTCATCATCTGCACCGAACTTCTGCAGTACCTGGTCTGCCTGTTCAATGTAGTCCACGACTTTCCTGCTGTCCATGAACTGCGGCAGCCAGCCGCCGTACTCGGCGGTGATATTGTATTTGCCATCGGAAAAGGCACCGGCACCTGCCATGCCTTCCATGATGGCACAAGGCTTGCACTTGGCACACTTCTTCACCTTGCCGGCAATAATGGGACAGCTTCTTTCTTCCAGCTTCCTGCCCTTTTCCAGGATCAGGATCTTCATGGAAGGCTTCTTTTCAATCAAACGGTAGGCACACATCAAACCGCCGATGCCGCC
>OMUX01000261.1 GCA_900314345.1 uncultured Erysipelotrichaceae bacterium
GAAACAAATGTGGATAGCATAGGGGTAAAATACCTGCTATGCGGCAACTCAAACAGCAAGGTCACATTGGTATATCTGGTTGGCGGAACAGGCTTTAGTATTGTCTGGTTTAATCATCTGAAACAAATGGAACAGGATTATCGGATTTTAACCTTTGATTACCCAATGGAGATTAACGATATTGAGGAGCTTGCGGATTTTGTCATTCAACTTATAAAGAAGTTGGAAATCAAATATCCCGTTTTTATCGGTGCATCCCTTGGCGGTTTCTTATCTCAACTTGTGCTGCGGAAATATCAAAATGATGATGTCGCCTATGCACTCTACTCCACCTCGGCGTTGAGTAATTCCGCCTTAAAAGATTTGAAAAAGCAATATAAAATTTACGGTATATTGCTGCCGCTTATGAAAATCATACCCTACTGTTGGATTCGTAATCTCTTATTCAGAGTATCGAAAAAGATGGTCGGTATGGAGAATGAAGCCGGAGCGGATCGAAGCTATATGGAAGATTTCTTTGCATGGGTGTACGGCAATTACACAAAAGAATTCGATATTCATATGACCTCTCTTATGATCAGCGTGGCAAAGGTCAAACCAATTACAATGCAGGAATATCAAAAAGCAGACAAAAATGTGCTGCTTGTTCTGCCTACGGATGATAAAACCTTTTCTGAGGAAGCGAAGAATGAACTTATCAAAATATTCCCCGATGCTGTGGTAACAATGGTTCACGGAGGACATACCGCCACTCTATATAAGGTTGAACCCTATGTGAAAAGCACACAGAGGTTTATCGAAGAAAGACTGTAACTGATAGAAACCACATCGTCTACGTTGACATACAAATTCCGGTTTGTCGAACAAAATTGAATCATTCAACCCAACCCACCGTGGAGAAATCTCCGGTGGTTTTTTTATGCTCAGAAGGAGGTGACAGCCTATGATTCCCGTACTTTATCCCGCAAATGCTACGACTTTTTCGACCTTCGGTCTTGGCGTACTGACGGATACCATTTCCTGCGAAATCACCGAGGAGCGCAACGGTGTGTTTGAGTGTCTGCTCAAATACCCTGTCAGCGGTCAGCATTATGGGCTTAAAGAAACATTGCCATGCTTTCAAACTATATTCACCTCGTGTCAAAAAAATCAGGCATCGACTTCCATATGTACACATTGAGACACCAGCTTTCCACGGACCTCTTCAATGAAGGAAAGAATCCTGCAGTAATTCGTGATCTTATGGGGCATCAGTCCGAAGACATGAGTTTGTACTATGCAAAATCGGAAAAGCAGGACCGCTTGAAAGCATTAAGCGGAAGAAAAACGAGCTGAATTCGGCTCGTTTTTCCGAAGATATTTCCGAAGAATAAGAAAAACCGCTTAGTTAGGCGGTTTATTAATAAGATTATGGTGGTCAGTAAGGGATTCGAACCCTTGACCCCTCCCCTGTGAAGGGAATGCTCTCCCGCTGAGCTAACTAACCATGCCCGTGTATTATACCACGGGTGAATGGATCATGGAAGGCAGGAAATGACGAGATCGAGATCTACATCACTGGCTGTTGTTTCAATGGAATCAACCTTCTGCTGGGGATATGCAAGGCCTGCCTTGACCATATCCTCTGTCAGATACCGGTCATAGTAGCCTGCGCCGTGTCCGACCCTGTGCCCTTCTTCATCAAAGGCTAACAGCGGCACGAACATGAGTTCGATGTCCTTTGGATCCACAACCGGTGTATCCTTCTTCGGTTCCAGAATATTGAGAACACCCTGCTCAAGATCATCGAATGACCTGATCTCATGAAATACCAGCATGGTCTTCCCGGTTCTTGGAACACAGACTTTCTTATGGTGATCCAGACACCAGGAGATGATTCCCATGGTGTCTGTTTCATCTTCCAGGGATACATAGCAGCCGATGACATCATAGCCCATGGCCATGAGGCATGCCTGCTGGGTGATCTCTGCATCATAATCCTGACGCCTGGATTTGGGGATGCTGCGGCGTCCTGCAAGACCCGCGTTTCTGGCAGACTGCTTGTCCATCAGCCGATCGATCCGCTCATGTCGAGCTTCAGAAGCTGGTTGAGCTCCACGGCATATTCCATCGGCAGTTCTCTTGTGAACGGCTCCAGGAAGCCCATGATGATCATTTCGGTTGCCTGGGATTCAGACAGTCCCCTGCTCATGAGATAGAACAGTTCATCTTCAGAGATCTTGGATACCTTTGCCTCATGTTCAATGGTTGCGGTATCGCAGTCATTGATATTGAGCGGAATGGTATCAGAACGGCTCAGATCATCCAGGATCAGGGTATCGCATTCAATGTGTGCCTTGGAATAGGCAGCCTTGGGTGTGAAGTGGATCCAGTCGCGGAAGTTTGTGACACCGCCGTTTCTGGAAACGGACTTGGAGACAATTGACGAGGATGTATGCGGGGCAAGATGAATCATCTTGGCACCGGTATCCTGGAACTGGTTCTTTGAACCTACGGCAATGGAGATGCAGAGTCCCTTTGCATATTCTCCTGCAAGGATGCAGGCAGGATACTTCATGGAGATACGGGAACCGATGTTGCCATCGATCCATTCCATCGTTCCGTACTCCTCAACCTTGGCACGCTTGGTGACCAGGTTCAGGATATTGCCGGACCAGTTCTGAACGCTGGAATAGCGGCACTTGGCACCCTTGCCGACAAAGACCTCGACAACGGCTGCGTGCATGCTGTCCTTGCTGTACTGCGGTGCGGTGCAGCCTTCCACATAGGAACATTCTGCCCCGTCATCCACGATGATGATGGAGCGCTCGAACTGTCCCATGGATTCCGAGTTGATGCGGAAATAGGACTGCAGCGGCTTTTCCAGCTTGACGCCTTTCGGTACATAGATGAAGGAACCGCCGGACCAGACTGCCGAGTTCAGGGCAGCAAGTTTGTTGTCGCCGATCGGAACGATCGTAGCGAAGTACTTCTTGAAAAGATCCGGATATTCCTTGAGGGCAGAGTCGATGTCCAGGAAGATGACACCCTTTTTCTGCACTTCATCAAGCATGTTGTGATACACGGCTTCGGATTCATACTGCGTGGTGACACCGGCAAGATACTTTCTCTCCGCTTCCGGAATACCGAGCTTCCGGAAGGTTTCCTTGACGGTCTCCGGTACATCATCCCAGTTCTTCTCTGCTTCCTGGCTGACCTTCTTGTAATAGGTGAAGTCCTGGAAGTCGATCTCGGAAAGATCCGGTCCCCAGGCAGGCATCGGCATGGCTTCAAACTGATGGAATGCCTTGACGCGGAACTCCGTCATCCATTCCGGTTCATGCTTGAAGGCAGAGATCTTCCTGACAATCTCTTCATTGAGTCCCTTTCCTGTATCCAGGACGGACTTTACATCATCATGGAAGCCGTATTTGTAATCATCCTGGGAAGTGATGACATTGTTCTCTTCACTCATGCCTTCTTCTCACTTTCAGAGATCATCTCATCCATTGCCTTCCAGCCGATCGTTGCACACTTGATGCGGTTGGCCTGCTTGTATACGTTCTTCATGGCAATGGCTTCCCCGAGCATGTCAGGATCATAGTCCTTCTCATTGATCATGTTCATGTAGTCATCAATGATGGTCTTTGCCTCTTCCACGCTCTTGCCCTTGAGAAGCTCGGACATCATGGATGTGCTGGCCGTGGAGATCGTGCAGGCAATGCCGTCAAAACGGATGTCATCCACTTTTCCATCCTCGATCTTAGACTGCACGGTGATGTCATCGATGCAGCTGTCGCTGGCCATATGACGGCTCAGATAGGACGCATCGCCTTCCTTCAGGCCATGGTTTCTCGGATACTGGTAGTGATCCATGATGAGTTCTCTCAATACCATCGGATCATCAAGCATATTACTCATACAGTTTCCTCCTAGAAGAAGATGCCGACCGCATTCTCGAGCGAGATGTTCGAACATGCCTCAACACAGCGGTCCACTTCTTCTTTTGTGTTGTAGAAATACAGGGATGCACGGATCGTCTGGTCCGTGCCGATGATGTCATGCAGGATCTTTGCGCAGTGGTTGCCGCTTCTGACAGCGACGTTCTGGCTTGCCAGATATCCTGCCGCATCCTGGGCAAACACGCCTTTGGCATTGAAATCAATCGGTCCGTAGACATTGTCCGGATTGTAGAGCTCGATGTTGTCAAGCTTCTGCATCTGTTCAAGGAAGTATGCACGCAGCTCCTTCTCATAGGCACGGATGTTGTCCATGCCGATCTTCATGAGATATTCTGCGGCAGCACCTGCACCGATCACCCCTTCGATATCCGGTGTACCGGCTTCAAACTTCACCGGTGCTTCCTTCAATGTCACACATCCGTCAGCGGAGAATCTTGCATTCATGTCGCCGCCTTCAAAGACAGGATCCATCTGCTGCAGCAGATCATACTTGCCATACAGGATGCCCACACCGCCAGGTCCGCACATCTTGTGTGCGCTGAAGCCAAGGAAGTCGCAGTCAAGATCCTTGACATCGACCTTCATGTGCGGCACTGCCTGAGCACCGTCCACGATCACATAGGCGCCGTTTTCATGGGCGATCCTTGTGATCTCCTTGATCGGCTGCACACTGCCAAGGACATTGGTCACCATGGCAAGGGAAACAGCCTTGACCCCCGGGTGCATGGCTTTCTTAAAACTGTCCACAGTGATGTTTGCCTGCTTGTCAGTCTCAATATATTCAACCTTGATGCCGTATTCCTTCTCCATGCGGAACCAGGGCAGCAGGTTGCTTGCATGCTCGGCTTCACTCATCAGTACCACATCGCCCGGCTTCAGGAAGTTATGCTCCATGCCATAGGCCACCTGGTTGAGTGATGCACTGACATTATGGGTGAAGACGATTTCCCTGGGATCACAGTTCAGGAATCTTGCGAAGATATCACGGGTTCCGTCATACAGCTTGTCATTGAGCGCTGCGATTGCATAGTCTCCACGGTGCACGTTGCTTGTGTGCTTTGTATAGAAATCCGTAACGGCATTGATCACCGGCCATGGCTTGAGGGTTGTTGCGGCATTGTCAAAGTAGACAAGGCCGGGGTTGTTCTCAAACATCGGAAAATCCTTTCGGATGGCTTCAACATCTAGCATAGTTCACTGATCTTCCTTTCCATGTCTTCCTGAAGCTTTGCCTTGAGCTCTTCATTCGTCAAAGAACTGCAGACCGGAAGAAGATATCCCTGAGCGAGAAGCGCGGTTGCCTGCTTTGAAGTCAGGCCCCTTGACTGCATGTAGTACATCTGTTCTTCATCAATGCGGCCGATGGACATGGCATGGCTTGCCTGCACATCATTTTCATCAATGAGCAGCTCGGGAAGGATCTCTGTATTCTGTCCTGCTTCAAATGACAGGGCACGGCTTGTCTGGTGGGATTCGGAACGGGAAGCACCCTTGACGATCCTGCCGACGGCATCGATCATCAGCTTTCCTTCCTTCAGGACAACAGCATAGTTGTGCATGTCGCCATAGGTATGCTGTGCAAAGTTGACGACGTTCATGCGGTAGTCCTTGCGGTTTTTCACAAGGCTTGCGCTGGAGACAAGGGCATTGGCGCCCGGCTGTCTTAAAGCCACATACGTTTCCCTTTCAGTATCTGCAGCGTTCAGCTCGCCATAGGCAGCGGTGAGCTTTGCATCGCGCATGACCTCATAGGATTCCTTTGCGGTAAGCTTTCCTTCTGCTTCATTCCAGTACAGCAGGGAAAGATCGGCAGTTTCTGCCACGAAGGTTCTAACCTCAAGTTCAGCACAGTTCCTGATTCTGAGGAAGGCATCGCTTTTGAC
>OMUX01000160.1 GCA_900314345.1 uncultured Erysipelotrichaceae bacterium
AAATGGAACTATATTATCCGTCCCAACAAGGACAGATAATTTCATGACAATTCCTAAGTATCTGCTTTGCCTTTTCAATACGTTCTGCTGCGGGAGGCTCTACACCTTCCAGCCGGTACGGTATGCCGAGGTTCTTCCACTTGAAGGTACCCATGGTGTGATATGGAAGAACATCGATTCTCTGTATGTTGTCAAACTGTGAAAGAAACACATGCGTCTGTTTGAGATATGCATCATCGTCGGTATATCCCGGTACCAGCACATGTCTGACCCAGATGGGTTTGTGTATTTCATTCAGGTAACAGAACAGATCCAGAATGTTGTCATTGGGCTGTGTCGTCAGCTTCCGGTGCATGTCAGGATCTATGTGCTTGAGATCCAGAAGCAGAAGGTCTGTATGCTTCATCAGTTCATTGAATGAACTGAACCATGGTTCGTTTCTGGTAAAGGGCTGGCCTGCCGTATCAATGCAGGTGTTTATGCCGCGCTGTTTTGCCTTTGCGAACAGTTCATTCAGGAATTCCAGCTGTAACAGCGGTTCCCCGCCGCTGACCGTGATGCCGCCTTCTTTTCCCCAGTAGGCACGGTAGCGTTCCGCCATGTCCAGCACTTCATCTGCGGACATGAGCCTTCCGCCTTCCTTTGCCCATGTATCCGGATTGTGGCAATAGGCACACCGCATCTGACATCCTTTCAGGAAGAGGATGAAGCGTACACCGGGACCGTCTGCTGATCCGAATGTTTCAATTGAGTGAATGTTTCCCTGCATCATGTCCTCCCTTCTTAAAATGTCCGCCATTATCTTAGGCGGACATTGCATTCACTTCTTTGATTGAAATCAATTAACTGTCAGTTTCTTCCTGATATTGCTTCAAAACTTCCCGGTCAAGCACCTTGAGTCTTCCTCTTCCCGTGCGCTGAATCAGATTCCTCTTTTCCATTTCACGCAGGATGCGGGATACGGTTTCAAGCCGCAGGTTCACAGAGGAAGCGATATCCTCCAGTTTCATATGAATTTCCGTGCCAAGACATCTGGTGTCACGGTAGAGAAGAAAACCGGCAAGCCGCTGTCTTGGATTCCGGATGCCCAATAACATCACTTTCTCTTCCGCATCATCCAGTTCCGTGGAAAGCATGGTGATCATGTTCATGGCCGCATCCGGATGTCTTGAAAACACCCGCAGGAAATCCTCCCTGCGGATCTCACATACTTCCGTATCCTCCAGACAGATCACGGAATAATGGTACACAGGATCATTCGTGAACATCCCGTGCCAGATGGCCTGGCCTCCATGCAGCACATCCAGGATATGTTCATTGCCTTCCGGGTCAACACGGCAGGTCTTCACCCTTCCCCTGCGCAGGATCAGGATGGAATTGTTCTCTGTTCCCTCCTGGGCAAGCACGCTCCCTTTTGCATGCATGGAAACAATGGACGATCTGTGCAGTTCCATCCTTGCCTCATCAGAAAGTCCCTTGAAGAGACGGATGGAACGCATGCAGTCGCTGCCCTGCTGTTTCCAGATACAGGATTTCGTACATTTTCCCATAGCGGTCCCTCTCATCTGCGTCTTCCCTTTGCCACCGCAAAGCCAGCTGCCTCACTGATCCAGGAAAGCAGTTCTTCATCTATTTCGTTGATACTTCCGATCATGACATGGTGTGTCCATCTTCCGGGATACGGTTCCACTGCAATGTCAATTCTTTCCGAATCCTTCCGGTATCCAAGACCGAAGCTCACAGTCAGCCATACTGCAGGGCGTTCCTTTGCCCTGCGGCATGGCAGAAAGGACACAAAGGCAAAGCCATGTTTCCGGATGAAGCTGATCTGTGTCTTTGACACTTTGATCTGCACATCCGGAATCCTTTTCAATATCTCTTTCTTCAGTGCTTCATAGATTGGCAAAGCATCCATGTGCTCTTCAAAGAAATGATATTCATCTGCAGTCAAGCATTCTTCCATGGATTCACTGTCTTTCATTTGCAAGCAGCCCATAGCAGCGGATATCGCAGACACCCTGGTTATTCTTCGCAGCCTGCCGCAATGTGCCTTCATACTGCATGCCGCACTTCATCATGACTTTCCCCGAAGCCGGATTATTCACATCATGCCTTGCGGACACCTTGTTCACGCCAACCTCATCAAACAGGAAATCCATGACTATCTTCAGTGCCTCGGCTGTGATGCCCTGTCCCCACCATTTCCTTCCGATGCAGTATCCGATCTCCGCATTCCTGATCACATCATCGATATCATTCACAACACTGATACTGCCGATCGGTTCCTCCGGATGATCCTTCAGGACAATTGCCCATTGATAAAAAGATGGATCGGAATATCTTCCTGTCCAGTCCTTCAGCGTAGACACAGCAGTACCGGCATTCTGATAGGATGGCCATGTAAGGTATCTTGTCACAGCATTATCTGATGCCCAGTTACGGTACATGGCTTCTGCATCCTGCATGCTGAACTGCCGCAGGATCAGACGTTCTGATGTCAGCTGTACTGTTCCTTTGTGTTCCATCATTCCTCACTCACTGAAATGCACGGTACAGGGACAGCAGCGGTTCATCGATCTGTCTGACGTATGTCCCGTCCTTTGCGCCAAAGTTTGTTGTATGTTCAGTGTCCTTCAAAGGTTCCCAACCCGGAAGCTTCTCTCCGTTCCAGTTTCCATACCTGTCAAAGACGGTTCCGTCCTCTGCAGATATACTCCTGTTAGGATCTCCCGTTTCGGCAAAGTTGCGCCAGTAGGTAAGCATGATACTTGAAAGCTTACGGTCTTCTTCTGTATACAGCTTTGAGTCATCCGGGATATTGCCATAGCAGTACACTTCTTCCCCGCTGTGCCAGCTTCCCAGTCTTCCGTTTTCCTGTGTGAAGTAATACTCATACACCGGAATATCCTGTTCCAATGCCTGTGCGGAAAGGCAGTAATGACCATAGCCGAACCACAGTCCTGTCAGGATTTCCTCCATGGCAGCCTTGGCACTCTTGTCATCTGTGATATCATACTGTGCTTCAATCTGTTCAACGGATTCATCCGGCACCAGCCCCTTGCAGTTTTCCACGAGCTTTTCATGGAAATTGTTCTTGTTGATCTTGTCAAACAGCATGAATGCCTTGCTTTCGGTCTTGTTATAGCCATGCAGGATCTCTTCTGCATTCAGCTTTTCCCCGGCCAGTGCAGATTCATACGGTGTCTTGTTCAGCACATAGCCATCGATTGTAATGTGATGGTTGTCCTTGGTGTACTTCACCAGCTCTTCTGAAGAAAGTGACCGCAGCCCGGCAAGATCTGATTTTCCGGTTTCACTGTACAGATCCTTTCCTGCCTGCAGGGTATCTTCAAACAGACGGAAGGAATGTGCCGGATATTCTGCGGCAACCGTGGAGCTTTCCATGATTGCTCTTCGGAACAGACCTTTGGCAAGGGGCGAAGCACACAGTGCAGAAACACAGGCAGAACCTGCAGATTCTCCGGCTAACGTAACGTTGTCAGGATCCCCGCCGAAGGCAGCGATGTTCTCCTGTACCCACTTCAATGCCTGGATCTGGTCCAGAAGGCCATAGTTTCCTGTGGTGCCGTTCTCTGATTCCTTCTGCAGTTCCTCGCTGCCATAGAAGCCAAACACCCCTAAACGGTAGCCCATGTTCACGGTAATGACACCGGCCTTGGCAAGTCCTGTGCCGGCATAGTCTGCATACCATGGCTGTCCGGTCATCAATGATCCGCCATGAATATATACAACCACCGGAAGCTTCTTTCCTTCTGTTTCAGAAGGCCTCCAGATATTGAGATACAGGGAATCCTCGCTCATGGGAGCCTGGTAGTTGTCCTTGAGTGAAATCCTGTAATCGTGATAGCCGATGATCTGTGACAGGGAATCCACGATCCTGCCGTTTGATGTCTGCATGGACATCGGGGCATACGCATCACATGTCCTGACACCTTCCCAGGCATCCGGTTCCTGCGGCTCCTTCCACCTGAGATCTCCGACTGGAGGCTTTGCATAGGGAATGCCTGTGAACAGTTCCACAGTACCGTCCTTTGACTTCACACCGGTCAGCTGCCCCTGTTTCACCGTGACAACATCTGTTGCTCCGGAAGTCTCTCCGTCAAAGGCGGGCACCGCCTTCACCGGCGGCTGTGATATGGCAAAGCATACAAGCATCACTGCAGATACCATCAGCCGCAGCAGATGGATGTGATGGCCTTCCTGGAACCATGGTTTCTTCCTGAGAAACAGGAAGCACGCAAACGCACAAAGCACCAGAACCCATCCGGTCAGTGTGTTCTTGTTGAGCTCCATCACTGCCAGCAGAAGCAATGTCAGTATGATCATCAGAATCATCTTGATCTCCTTCTTATCTTCTGAATCGTGACTTCTTCTTTGAAAGTCTGCGGAATACAGCTTCCTTGTCACTCATGCCACGCTCATGATACATGTCAGCCGCTTCGTCAAGCATGTACTCCCAGTCTTCATCCCAGCCATCCGGATGAGCAGCGATTTCATCCAGGAATACATCTGTCTTTGCAAAATCCAGAGGCTTCTGGTTCAGCAGTGCACATCCATAGGAATTAACAATGTTCTGGCAGTCCGGGAAGCGCTGATGCCAGACTGCATACCATTCATCTCTTTCCCTGTACATTCCGGCCTTGGTGAATACTTCAAGAGTGTCGTAAAGATAGCAGGATTCATCCTTGAATTCAAACGTATTAACAACATCCTGCATCAGAGAAGCCATCTTTTCCGGTTCATTGGAATTGAGACATTCCATACCATCATCTTCCAATGCTTCACAGATTGTTTCCATCCCGTGATCATTGAAACTCACCGGTGAATATACAGGCTTAGCAATACAACCGTCCGGCTGTACACGCTCATAATGTGTCTGGATATACTCTTTTAGAACAGGCCATTCCAGAAGAAGTCCGGCTGCACCTTCTCCATCTTCCAATGCTCTGTAAACCCGGGAAAGGCTCATGTAAGGGAATCTCGTATCAGCTGCATCCAGGTTATTTGCAGAAGATTCTTCAATTCCTTCCGCTTCAAGCATATCTGCAATCTGAATCTGGTATGCAATCAAATCATTCATGCCATTGAGCATTCCTTCCAGTGCATCGCAGGAATCCACGATCTTTTCCTTTGCCTGTGCCTTTCCGATCCCTTTCTCTTTGAGCATCTCAAATGCCTCTGCCACAAACGGCGGATCCTTCTTCTGAATCTGGTCTGTCACAAGTCTGATCATGGCTTTTCTGTCTGCTTTTTTCTCGTTCATATCGATCTTCCTTCATGATGTCTTTCGTGTAAAACAATACGTCACCATCAGCATATTTCATTGCTCGATGATTTGCCAAGGCATTCTTCAATGTACATTGGCTCAAGCATATTCATCTGCACGTCAATGCCATGGGCAATGTCAGCATCATCATACATGAATGCAGGGAAAACCGGGGCAGGCACACTTCAGTGTAAATGTGCTCCGGTTTTCCCATTGCATTCTCTTATCTCAGCGATCCAGGTTCTGCAGTTCGATCTGGAACAATGTCAGGCTTCCGGCTTCCGAAAGCTTTGTGAATGTCACATGAACATAGCGTCCTGTTTCCTCATGCACCAGGGACCTGCTTCCTTCTTCCTTTGCGGCATATGCAAGCCTCAGGAATCCTGCATGCCATGGCTGTTCAGCATCATTGACCGCCTGATTGATCTTCTCCAGTGTGTCAAAGCCATATTCCGCAAAGCCAAGCCGGCAGGCTTCATTGACATAAAGCATGCGGAAACTGCCGTCAAACAGCAGGAGTCCAAGCGGTGCATCCGTGACGACATTCACAGCGCCGGCTCTGTTCAGAAGTTTTTCCTCTTCCGGTGTTTCAACATTGATCTTTGACTGTTCCGGATAATTCACAGCCATATCCATGTACATCGGTCTTGCATAGTAGTACCCCTGCATCTTCTCACAGCCGATGGCAGTCAGGAAATCTGCCTGTTCCTTTGTCTCCACACCTTCCGCCAGCGTATGCAGACCCATGGTCTTGGCCATGATGATGATCGCCGTGATCAGCTTCCTGCTCTTCTCGCTGTAATTCCGCAGGAATGCCATATCCAGCTTGATCTCATCCGGCATGAAGTCCTGCAGGACATTGAGAGAGGAATAACCTGAGCCGAAGTCATCCAGCCACACCTGATATCCGGCATTGCGGAAATGATCGATTGCATCGCTCAGAACAGTCTTGTCTTCCAGCAATGCTGTTTCCGTGATCTCAATGCAGATCAGATCACTGGACAGATTGTACTTCTTAACAACATTGGTAAGAGTGTCAAAAGTACATAATCTTATCAAGGGTACTTGATATAAACAT
>OMUX01000037.1 GCA_900314345.1 uncultured Erysipelotrichaceae bacterium
TTCTTACGCTGTTTATTCTATCATAATATGCCTTTGTGTCATACGGACGTCCCATGCGGGAAAGAACGGCATCACATCCTGACTGCAGGGGAATATGGAGGTGATGTGCAATGCGGTCCTCCTTCTGCATGAGGGCAATGAGATCATCATCCACCTCATTCATCTCAATGGAGGAGATCCGGATGCGCTTTAATTCCGGAACTTCATTGAGAATCCGTTCCATCAGTTTTGCAAGGGATACCCCGTACTCCTTTCCATACCTTCCGGTATGGATGCCGGTGAGCACGATTTCCTTATGGTGCTGTGCCAGCGTCCTTGCCTGGGCGATGACCTTGTCCGGAGACATGGAACGCTCCCTTCCTCTTGCATAGGGAATGATGCAGTATGTGCAGAACTGATTACAGCCATCCTGGATGCGCAGGAATCCCCTTGCATGATCATCGAACTGCTTCAGGGAAAGATCATCAAAGGATGCCTGTTCCAGGGAATCCAGGGCTTCGATCCGTTCCTGATGAACCAGATAGTCATCCAGATACTGCGGAATATCCTTCTTGTGTGCCGTGCCCACAAGGATCTGTGCCTGAGACAGAGCCTCTGCATCGATCTGGGTATAGCAGCCGGCACAGACAACGATGCCATCGGGATGATTCTTCACTGCCCTGTGGAGTGCCTGTCTGCTTTTGGCAGCCGCATGGTCTGTGACCGCACAGGTGAAGATCAGGGTGATCTCTCCGTCTTCGCTTCGTTCATAGCCGCGCTCTTCCAGCTTCTGGGCAATGGCATCGGCTTCATAGGCATTGACCTTGCAGCCAAGATTAACGATCGTGAATGTCTTCATGGACTTCCATCCACTCCCCGATCACACTGAGGCTGTACATGCAGGCAGTCTCTGCCCTGAGGATTCTCCTTCCAAGACTCACGCACTGAAAGCCCATAGCATTGAGTTCAGCAATCTCTTCTTCTGAAAAGCCGCCTTCCGGACCGATGGCACAGGAAACACTGCCCTTTTTCAGCACTGTTGAAAGCATGGGTGAAGCACCGTATGCATTCTCATATGGAACAACATTGCAGTCTGCTGTGTACTGCTTCAGATCATGGATGCTGACAATGTCCGTGATGGAAGGAACGCGGTTGCGCTTGCACTGTTCACTTGCTTCCAGAAGGATCGACTGCCAGCGTTCCTTCTGCCTGTCCGCCTTTTCTTTCTTTTCCTTGACCACACATCTGCTGGAGACAAAGGGAACAATGCGTGATGCGCCTAGTTCTCCTGCCTTCTGCAGGATGAGCTCGAACTTCTCCCGTCTGACTAATGCGATGCACAGTGTCAGATCATAAGGCAGTTCGTTGTATCTCCTGTCTTCTTCATCGATGATGACGGAAAGCTGCTTTCCTTCCTGCACCACATGGCCAAGCCATGCCTTTCCCTCATGCACAAGACGCACGGTGTCATTGTCCATGTGCAGGACATCCTTCATGTGATGCAGGATGCGGGCATCAGGAATCCATGTCATGCCTGTGCTTAATTCTGTGTCTGTGAAATACTGATGCATAAAACCTCTTTTCAAAAGGAAGACGGTCAGTCGTCTTCCTTCTTCTCCTTCAGATCCTTGAGCAGACGTCTGTCGCGGTGATCCTTGTCATTGCTGTCATCTTCATCCTCAGGATGGATTTCCACCTTGATCTCCAGCACCTTGCGGCGGTCTGCCTTTGTCACGGTGACATGCAGGTTGTGGAAGTCAAAGGATTCCCCGACATTGGGGATGTGCTCCAGTTCATGGATGATCCAGCCGGATACAGTGATGAAGTCATATTCATCAATGTCATCCGTTTCCACATGGAAGCGTTCCAGCATGTCATCGATATCCGCATCGCACTGCACGAGATAAGTGTTCTCGTCGATCTTCTGATAGTACGTCTTGACGATGTCATGTTCATCCCAGATCTCACCGACCAGTTCCTCGATGATGTCCTCCAGGGTGATGATGCCGGCCGTGCCGCCGTATTCATCCAGCACCACGGCAAGATGAAGCTTGGCACCCTGCAGCTGCTTGAGCAGTGTGGAGATCTTGACGTTTTCGGATGTATAGAGCACCGGCTTGATGATCCGCTTGAGATATCCTTTTTCCTTCTGGTTCCA
>OMUX01000105.1 GCA_900314345.1 uncultured Erysipelotrichaceae bacterium
ATCAGACAGGCAGGGAAGAGCATATCTGTGTTTTTGAAAAAAATTGCTGAAATGAGCCAAAATGCTGAAAGTGCGTTGCCGCTGCAGACAGGATATAATAATATCTCCTCAAGGTTAGTTTACACTAACTTATAACAGTGACTGGATCACTGTTTCTGTATGAGGAGGAAAATATGAACAGTAAGAAGCTTCAGGCAAGAGATTTTATCACAATCGGTATCTTTACAGCACTGCTGTGGGTTGTGCAGATGGTGGTTATGTATCTGGGCTACCTTTCACCTTTTATCATCGCAGGCTATGCCGTACTCATCCCGCTGGTAACCGGCATCCCCATGATGCTGTACTACTGCAAGATCGAAAAGTTCGGCATGTTGACAATTACATCCGTCATTGTTGCCATTCTGCTCTTTGTTTTCGGTATGGGATTCCTTGGGGCACCCATCTGCATTGGCGCTGGTTTCCTGGCAGATCTGATCGCAAAATCCGGGAAGTACAAGAGTGCAAAGAAGACCGTTCTCAGTTACGGTGCCTTCTGTCTCTGGGTCAGTGCCAGCTATCTGCCTCTCGTACTGACAGCAGATTCCTACAAGCAGAGCCTGCTGGAAGGCGGCTATGAAACTGCCTTCGTTGAGCAGCTCTTCACGCTTGTCACACCGAAGACCTATCCGGTTATCATCGGGCTTTGCTTCGTGTCCGGCATCGTCGGTGCCCTGATCGGCAGAGCAGTCGTTCATAAGAACTTCGAGAAGGCAGGTATTGTCTGATATGACGCATACAATGGAAGTCAGTGAACAGACCGGTCGGATGCATCTGGATCCCAGAACCAAGCTGATCGTGCTGTTTGCCTTCTCCATTGTCGTCATGATTGATATCACAGATGGTCCGGCGTCCGTTGTCCGGACCATCATGACCTTCGTTCCCGTTGCCCTGGTAGTGGCAGAAGGCCGTTATCACATCGGTGTCTGGTTCACGGTTCTGTATATTCTGTCCGCCTGGATGATGCACATCAATGCCAATGAGATCGGCGGTGTGATCGGTATGCTGATCCTCTTCCTGGCATCCATTGTCATGCAGTTTGCACCTCTGATGATCGCGGTATGGTACTGCATTTCCACAACGAAGATCAGTGAATTCATGGCGGCCATGAACCGCATGCATCTGCCGCAGGGACTGACCATCTCCATGGCGGTGATGATGCGCTTCTTCCCGACGCTCCGGGAGGAATATCTGGCCATCCGCGATGCGATGAAGATGCGGGGAATTCAGTTCGGCAAAGGCAATCCGTTGAAGGCAATTGAGTACAGGCTGATCCCCTTGCTGTTCTCCAGTGTGAATATCGGGGATGAGCTGTCAGCAGCGGCCATTACCAGAGGCCTTGGTGCACCCATCAGACGTACGAATGTATGTCAGATCGGCTTCCATGCCCTGGACTGGATCCTGATTGTTTTCCTGCTGATCCTGACCGGTCTATATCTCTGCTTCTCCATGCAGAAGGGAGTGATCATCGCATGATTGAGATCAGGAATGTGACCTATCAATACAGCGGTTCAGACCAGGTGAATCTCTCTGATATCAGCCTGACCGTGCCTGACGGGGAATGTCTGCTCCTGTGCGGTGCTTCCGGCTGCGGCAAGACGAGCATTACAAGGCTGATCAATGGCCTGATTCCGCATTTCTATAACGGAGAGCTGTCAGGGCAGGTGACTGTCAACGGACATGATATCCGCAGTACAGAGCTCTATGACCTTGCGGGTATAGTCGGTTCTGTCTTCCAGAATCCAAGGAGCCAGTTTTTCTCGGTGGATACTGATGGAGAGGTCGTATTCGGACCGGAGAACATCGGACTCGATGCAGCAGAAATCCTCCGGAGGAAGCAGGACATCGTCACGGAACTGAACCTGGAGAAGCTCATGAACCGCAGCCTGTTCGAGCTCTCCGGAGGGGAGAAACAGAAGATTGCCTGTGCCTCTGTGGCAGCCCTGCTACCGGATATCATCATTCTGGATGAGCCTTCGTCCAACCTGGACTGGGATTCCATCCGCGATCTGAAGAAGATCATGACCATCTGGAAGCAGCAGGGCAAGACCATCATCATTTCCGAGCACCGCCTCTGGTATCTGAAGGATCTGATCGATCGTGCTGTCTACATCGAAGGCGGACAGATTGCAAAGATCTGGGACGGCCATACATTTTCGGGCCTGAGTGCGGAAGAGCTGGCACGATATGAACTCAGGCCGGTGAACCTGGAAGAGAAGTACATAAGGAAATTCTCCGGAGAGGATTCAGAAAGTGATACGGCAGAATCCCGTGTGGAAAGCACTGCGGAACGTTCTGCAGCAATACATGCATGCAATGCAGTGCACCTGCATGACTTCTATTTTTCCTATAAGCCCAGACGGTACCTCTTCTTCCGGAAAAAGCTGAAGCCAAAGGATGCGGATATCTGTGATCTTGCAATACCGGATCTGACTGTACCAAAGGGAAAAATCACCGGTGTCATCGGTATGAACGGTGCCGGCAAGTCCACGTTTCTGCGCTGTCTTTGCGGTCTGGAAAAGAGCTGCATCGGAACGGTATCCATGGATGGAACCGTATACCGTGGAAAAGCGATGACGAAGAAGTGCTACATGGTCATGCAGGATGTGAACCATCAGCTCTTTACTACCAGCGTTCTGGAAGAGGTGCTTTTGTCCATGGACCATCCGGACGAGGATGCTGCAAAGGAGATTCTCGCAAGTCTGGATCTGCTGGAATTCGTGGACAAACATCCGATGGCACTTTCGGGCGGGCAGAAACAGCGTGTGGCCATTGCCTCAGCCCTGGCAGCAGGTGCAGAGATTCTCCTTTTCGACGAGCCGACGTCCGGACTGGATTACCGGCATATGAGAGAGGTTGCCGGATTGCTGCGGCGGCTCTCGGAGCAGGGCAGAACCGTATTCGTATCGACACATGATCCGGAACTGATCGGTCTTTGCTGCGACCAGGTCATCCGGATCCGTAATGGAAGAGTCGCGGCAGTATAGCAATATGGGGAGATCCATATGGAATGGAGAAGAAAGTTATCTATACCGGCGGATGACGGACAGGAGAACGGCAGTATTACATTCTGTGATCTGCTGCCGGGACTGGCAGTCATGTACGTGGATGTTCGCTCCAGGAAAATTCCGGATTTCCAATTCCTGCGTCCCGGGGCATCCCGCCGCAGGCATCAGAAAACGGAGTCGTTGCAGCGGCTCCTCTTTGTCAATTACGCCTTTGACGGAAGATGCGAACTACATCTGACAGGCGGAGAACTGACCTACCTGGAGGGCGGAGAACTGGCGATGGATACCGGCCAGGCATCACATGCCAATTCAAACTTTTATTATCCAAGAGCTTCCTACCGGGGAACAGAGATATTCATTGATCCGGATCAGCTCAAAGAGAACGTGCGGATAGCCGGATCAGAAAGATATTCCTCTGATGTTTTATACGAAATGACAGAAAAGTCTCCATATCCCCTGTTTGCCCGGGCGGATGGCAGGGTGACAGAGGAAATGGAGCTCCTTCGTGACGATATCGTAAACGGAGCGGACCGGGATCTGATCATCCTTGATGTTCTTCGGGCAATGCATTGCATGAATCTGATGAATTACTCGGACCATCTGCAGAGGCAGTTCTATTCCGCTGCACAGGTGCAGATCGCCAAACAGACAGTGCAGCTGATCTCTGAGAATCTTGGAAAGAGAAATTCCGCTGCTGATCTGGCTGACCGGTTCCACATCAGTGAGACCAGCCTGAAGAACTATTTCCGCGGTGTTTATGGCTGCGGCTACTGGGAGTATCAGAACAAGCTGCGGATGGAAAAGGCAGCCGCCATGCTGGAAGAAACATGGGACAAGGTCGCTGATATTGCGGCTGCGGTCGGTTTCAACAGCCAGTCCAGATTCGCCAGGGCCTTCGGGGAATATTTCGGGATAAGTCCTTTGGAATACAGAAGGAAAACGGCGGTGCAGGGCAGCAAAGATGATGCAGGAAAGAGGTAAGCAATGAAAGAGAAAAAGAAAAGTTCATTTGAATGGATTCTGGAATTTGCAGGAGAGAAGAAATCTTATTATGTGATCAGTGTCATTCTGTCCGTCCTCTCTGTCCTTTGCGGACTGGTTCCCTACTATATAGTGGGACACATCATTGAAGGCATTGTGACCGGGGTGAGAGAGCCCGGTTACTACATCAGGGATATTGGCATCATGGCAGTCTTCTGGTGCCTTCATGCAGTCCTGTTCAGCCTCTCCACCTACAATTCCCACAAAGGCACCTTCGCAGTACTGGCATCTCTCAGGAGGAAGGTTCTCGCCAAGCTGGCATCTGTATCCCTGGGACAGGTCAAGGACAGGGATTCCGGTGAGTACAAGAGCATCATTGTGGACCGGGTAGACGGAATTGAATCCTCCCTGGCCCATGTGATTCCGGAAGTGTTCGGCAATCTCTTCGGTGCTGTTGTCATGATGGTCTGTATGATCGCTGTTGACTGGAGAATGGGACTTCTGTCTCTGCTGGTGCTGCCACCGGGAATGCTGTTCATGTCCCTTATGATGGTCGGCAATGAGAAATGGACTGCAGAGGCAATGAAGCGGGGCAACGAGCTCAACCGGACAGCCGTGGAATACATCAACGGCATTGAAGTGATCAAGGTCTATGGTCAGACCCGCAAATCCTACAGCAGGTTCACAGAAGCAGCGAAGAATGCGGCAGGCATCTACATCGATATGATGCGCCACTACAACTTCGATCAGAACATGACCTTCGCCCTCATGCCTGCCGGTCTGATCATCCTGATTCCCGCAGGCGTCGTCTTCATGATGCATGGCACCATGGATCTGACAACCTTCATTATGTCCTGTGTCCTCTGCATCGGTGAGATGCAGCCGATGATCAATGCCTTCTCCTATCTGGACGATATCCAGATGGCGGATTCTGTCATCTCTGATGTCACCCGGATCCTTGAACTGCCGGATATGCAGCGGCCGGAGAAGATGACGCAGGAACCTTGCGGCAGTGAAATCGTCTTCCGCAATGTCAGCTTCCGTTATGGCGAGACGGAGGTCCTCCACGATATCAATCTGACCATCCATGAGAATGCCGTCAACGCACTTGTCGGCCCGTCGGGCTCCGGCAAGTCAACGATTACAAAGCTGATCGCTTCCTTCTATGAACCTGGTGAAGGGGAGATCCTCCTGGGCGGTGTCAGCCTGCGGAACATGCCGCTGGAAGAGTGCGCCCGCAGGATATCCTATGTGGCTCAGGACAACTACCTTTTCGACATGTCCATTATGGAAAATATCAGGCTTGGCCGTCAGGGTGCCTCTGATGAAGAAGTCATCCAGGCCGCAAAGAACTGCGGGATCGATGCCTTCATCCGGTCTCTGCCGGACGGCTACCAGACAATTGCAGGACATGGCGGCAGTCATCTCTCCGGCGGAGAGCGGCAAAGGATCTGCATTGCCAGAGCCATGCTTAAGAATGCGGATATCATCATCCTGGATGAGGCATCCTCCTACGCGGACCCGGAGAATGAGCGCCTGGTACAGGAATCCCTGTCACATCTGTTAGCCGGCAAGACCGTGATTGTGGTTGCCCACAGGCTCTCAACCATCGCAGATGCAGATCAGATCATTCTGGTAAACAACGGCAGGATTGAAGCATCCGGCTCTCAGGATCAGCTGCTGAAGAGCTCTGACCTGTACAGAAGGATGTGGCAGGCGCACATGGCGGCCAGGGATATTGCATAAAGGAACAGCATTCATGAAGCCGCACGAGGAAATACGGAGGTAAATCATGTTCAGTACATTCAGAAAATTTTTCGCATTCTGCCGGCCCCAGGACAGGAAGAAATTCCGGATCTCCCTGATCGTCGGCATCTTCACAGCGATTCTGGGAGCGATGAGAATCCCTGCCCTCGGCCTGGTTGTGATGGATGCACTTGGTCACAATCTCTCAGGGCGGACAGTTCTATTGTCCACGCTCATACTGCTCATCTCCCTGGCCTTTACCGTTGCGGCAAAGATGAAGACGACCATGCTGCAGACGGAGGGCGGCTACAATACCACCGCCTATAAGAGAATCGAAATTGCCGGGAAGATGCGCTATCTGCCCATGGGCTATTACAACAGGAATTCCCTCGGCAGGATCACGAATGTAACAACGACAACCATGGATGGTCTCTCCAATGTTGCGACCCGCGTTGTCATGCTGGTCAGCCAGGGGATCATCACTTCACTGATCATCACGGTTTCCATCTTTTTCTTCGATGCGGTCATTGGAGTGACCTGCCTGGCAGGAATCGTGCTCTTTCTCCTGGTCAATGAGCATATGATCAGGCTTGGCGAGGAGG